>DATDCR010000433.1:0-11204 GCA_036524215.1 Burkholderiales bacterium | reverse complement strand
CGACCCAGACGATGGTGATGCCGCGGCGCCGGATCGCCGCGAGCATGTCGGCGGCCTGCTCCATCTCGGCATGGTCGAGCCCGCCGAGCGACTCATCGGCGAGCAGCAGCTTCGGCTGCATCGCGAGGGCCCGCGCGAGCTCGAGCTTCTTCAGTCCGGACGCGCTCAGGCCTTCGACCCGCTCCCCGTGCAGATTGACGAGCGCGAGGCAATCCCTGGCGAGCGCATAGGCCTGCTCCCGGCCGAGCTTCTGGTCCTGGCCGTAGAAGGCCGCGAGCGCGACGTTGTCGAGCAGCGAAAGCTTGCGGAACGGCCTCGGGATCTGGTGCGTGCGGGCGATGCCGGCGTGCGCCACTCGATACGCCGGCTCGCCCGCGATCTCGCGGCCCCGGAAGCGCACCGAGCCCGCGCTCGGGCGCAGGGCGCCGGCGATCAGGTTGAAGGTGGTGCTCTTGCCCGAGCCGTTCGGTCCGATCAGACCGAGGATCTCGCCCTCGGCGACATCGAACGACACGTTCTTGACGGCGAGGAAGCCGTCGAAGCTTTTCGTCAGGCCGTGGACACTCAGCACCTATTTACGGTGCAAACGCATGGCCTTTCGGGAACGGCAGGACGGGATCGGCGGTCTGAATTTCGCGCGGCCAGGTAATGCGCGTCTTGCCGTCGACGTACTGCATCGCGATCACGAACGAGCGCTCGTTCTGTCCCGAGAGCGGATGGCCGGGCGGATAGAACTTGACGCCGTAGCCCTGGATCGTGCCGCCGACCGGGATGTCCGTGTCGAGCGCGGCCTTGCGCAGCGCCTCGGCATCGAAGCCGCCGTACTGCTTGATTGCGCGCGGCAGCACGTCCGACAGGAAGATGTAGGTGTTGTTGAAGCCCATCGAGGCGTGCGGCGGCAGCTCGCCGGGCCCCTTCACCTGCTGGTAGCGCCGCACCAGCTCCTGGGTCAGCTCGCCGACGCCCGGCTTCAGCGTCTTCGGATCGAGCAGCTGGGCCGCCGCCGGATCGAGCGAGTGAAAATAGTTGACGTCCTCGCCGAAGCTCGCGCGCAGCCGGTCGATCTGGCTGTGACCGGCGCCGTGGCCGATGAGCGCTTTGAACTTCAGGCCCTGCTCCTTCGCCTGGCGCAGGAACAGCGTGATGTCCGGGTTGTAGCCGGTGTGGAGGATCACGTCGGGCCGCGCGCGCTTGAGCTTCGTCACCAGGCTGGAGAGGTCCGGCGCGGTGGCCGAATAGCCTTCCTTCAGCACGACGTTCAGCCCGAGCTTCTTGCAGAAGGCCTCGTTCGCCGCGGCGACGCCGGCGCCGTAGGGACCGTCCTCGTGGATGACCGCCACGCGCAAGTCCTTCGGCGCGATGTGCAGCTTCGGCTGCGCGTAGTGGTTGATGTACTCGCAGGAGCCCTGCCCGTACTGGTCGCTGTGCACTGTCGGCCGGAACACGTACTGGAACTTGCGGTCCTTGAACACCGAGGTGGCGACGCAGACGTTCGCCCACAGGAACTTCTTGCGCGCATCCGCCTGCTGCGCCATCGGCACGCATTGCGCGCTCGAATACACGCCGAGCACGGCGGCGACGTTCTCCTGATCGTAGAGCCGCGTCATCTCGTTGATCGCGACGTCGACCTTGGACTGCGCGTCGACGAACAGGGCGTTGATCCTGTAGCCCAGCACGCCGCCCCTCTCGTTCACGTAGTCGACCGCCGCCTTGGTCCCGATCTGCGCCGGCTCGGAACCGGCGCCGGCGAACGGGCCGCTGACGTCGTAGATGAACCCGATCTTGATTTCCTTCTGCTGCGCCTGCGCGAGCGCCGCGGACGCGGCGAGCAGCAGCGCCATCCCCAACCGAGCTGTCGACATGGAGAACCCTCCCTCGCCGGCAGTCTACTCGCAGGCCCGGTCCGCGTGCTAGGCATCCTCCGCTAGGACTGCTCGAGGATCCCGATGAAACCTCCGCCACCAGGACCGGTGTCGTTCAGCGCGTGACCCCGCGCCCACCGCCGCCAGCGCCCGCATCACCTTGTGTCGGCGGCGAAATTAACCCTTCAATCCTGGCGCAGACATGCAGATCATTTCTAAAAGCAATTGAGGACAGCTGTTACGTCGACGCGTGGCATCAGCGTCCTCGTGCTCGACGGCGAGCTTGTGGTGCGCGAGCACGCGGCTCGAGCCGAACGGCAGCCGTGTTCGCGTTCGACGTCCTCGGGCGCAAAACAGCACACCCGGTGTACGTGATTGAGAGTGTTGGCGGAGCGGACGGGACTCGAACCCGCGACCCCCGGCGTGACAGGCCGGTATTCTAACCAACTGAACTACCGCTCCTTCGGTGCAAGCTTGGTGGGTGCTGTAGGGGTCGAACCTACGACATCTGCCTTGTAAGGGCAGCGCTCTACCGCTGAGCTAAGCACCCGAATTGCAGCCGCTTGAAGATCCGGCGCCTGCAAAAGGGGCGCTAGTTTATCGCGTCCTTCAGGGCCTTTCCAGCACGAAACTTCGGCAGCTTCGCCGCCTTGATGTCCACGGCCTCGCCGGTGCGCGGATTGCGGCCGGTGCGCGCGGCGCGAGCGGCGGCGTAGAAGGTGCCGAAGCCGACCAGCGTGACCTCGTCGCCCTTGCGCAGGCTCGTCTTCACCGCGTTGACGAGCGCGTCAACCGAGCGCTCGGCGGCCGACTTGGAGATCTCGGCCGCCTGGGCGATTTGCTCGATCAGATCCGCTTTGTTCACGACGCTTCCCGGTCAATGCGTGGTCGTGATGGCGCCGGTCTGGTCGTCCGGCTTAGGCGGAATCGGTGCCGAATCGTCCGACTCCGGCAGCGCGTTCGGCTGGCGCTCGAGCGCGATCTCCAGCACTTTGTCGATCCACTTCACCGGCACGATCTCGAGCTTGTTCTTGATGTTGTCCGGGATCTCGACCAGGTCCTTCACGTTCTCTTCCGGGATCAGCACGGTCTTGATGCCGCCGCGATGCGCCGCGAGCAGCTTCTCCTTCAGGCCGCCGATCTGCAGCACCTCGCCGCGCAGGGTGATCTCGCCGGTCATGGCGACATCCGAGCGCACCGGGATGCCGGTCAGCATCGACACCATCGAGGTCACGATGCCGATGCCGGCGCTCGGGCCGTCCTTCGGCGTCGCGCCTTCCGGCAAGTGGATGTGGATGTCATTCTTCTGGTAGAAGTCTTCCTTCACGCCCAGGCGCCGGGTGCGCGCGCGCACGACGGAAAGTGCCGCCTGGATCGACTCCTGCATCACGTCGCCGAGCTTGCCGGTGGTGATCGTCTTGCCCTTGCCGGGCATGCCGACGGCCTCGATCGTGAGCAGCTCGCCGCCGACTTCCGTCCAGGCGAGACCGGTCACCTGGCCGACCTGGTTCTGCTTCTCCGCCATGCCGAAGGTGTAGCGGCGCACGCCGAGATACTTGTCGAGGTTCTTCGGCGTCACCGTGATGCGGTGCACCTTGTCCTCGCCGGGCTTCTTGTCCGTGAGAAGCTGCTTCACCGCCTTGCGGCAGATCTTGGAGAGCTCGCGCTCGAGCGCGCGCACGCCGGCTTCGCGCGTGTAGTAGCGCACGATGTCGCGGATCGCGGCCTCGGAGACTGAGATCTCGCCTTCCTTCAGGCCGGTCGCCTTCAGCTGCTTCGGCAACAGGTAGCGGACCGCGATGTTCATCTTCTCGTCCTCGGTGTAGCCGGAGAGACGAATGACTTCCATGCGGTCGAGGAGCGGCGCCGGGATGTTCAGCGTGTTCGCCGTCGCGACGAACATCACTTCCGACAGGTCGTACTCCACCTCGATGTAGTGGTCGGTGAAGGTGCTGTTCTGCTCCGGATCGAGCACCTCGAGCAGCGCGGAGGACGGATCGCCGCGCCAGTCGGAGCCCATCTTGTCGACCTCGTCGAGCAGGAACAGCGGGTTCTTCACCTGCACCTTCGACATGTTCTGCAGGATCTTGCCCGGCATCGAGCCGATGTAGGTGCGCCGATGGCCGCGGATCTCGGCCTCATCCCTCACGCCGCCGAGCGACATGCGCACGAACTTGCGGTTGGTCGCGCGCGCGATCGACTGCCCGAGCGAGGTCTTGCCCACGCCGGGGGCGCCGACCAGGCACAGGATCGGCGCCTTCATCTTGTCGACGCGCGTCTGCACCGCCAGGTACTCGACGATGCGCTCCTTCACTTTCTCCAGGCCGTAGTGGTCCTTGTCGAGGATGTCCTGCGCGCCCTTGATGTCCTTGGAGATCTTCGACTTCTTCTTCCAGGGCAGGTTGACGATGGTCTCGATGTAATTGCGCACCACCGTCGCCTCGGCCGACATCGGCGACATGAGCTTGAGCTTCTTCATCTCCGCCTCGGCCTTCTTGCGCGCTTCCTTCGGCATGTGGGCGCGGCGGATCTTCTTCTCCATCTCCTCGAGGTCCGCGCCCTCCTCGCCTTCGCCGAGCTCCTTCTGGATCGCCTTCACCTGCTCGTTCAGGTAGTACTCGCGCTGGCTCTTCTCCATCTGCCGCTTGACGCGGCCGCGGATGCGCTTCTCGACCTGCAGGATGTCGATCTCGGTCTCGAGCTGCGACAGCAGGTGCTCGAGGCGCTGCTTGACGTCGAACATCTCGAGCACCTGCTGCTTCTGCTCGAGCTTGAGCGGCAGGTGCGCGGCGACGGTGTCGGCGAGCCGGCCTGCCTCATCGATGCCGGAGAGCGAGGTCAGGATCTCCGGCGGGATCTTCTTGTTCAGCTTCACGTACTGGTCGAAGGCCGAGAGCAGCGCCCGGCGCAGCGCCTCGACTTCGGGTGCCGGCGCGCCATCGGGCGGCACCGCGGTCGCTTCGGCGATCCAGTGCGTCTTCACGTCGACGACGTCGCGGATGTGAGCGCGCGTGCCGCCCTCCACCAGCACTTTGACCGTGCCATCGGGCAGCTTCAGCATCTGCAGGATGTTCGAGACGCAGCCGATCGCGTACATGTCCTGCGGGCCCGGGTCGTCCTTGGCGGCGGATTTCTGCGCCACGAGCAGGATCGATTTCCCTGCTTCCATCGCGGTTTCCATCGCCTTGATGGACTTCGGGCGCCCCACGAAGAGCGGGATCACCATGTGGGGGAACACCACGACATCGCGCAGCGGCAGGAGCGGGTACTGGACGATCTCGGGCGAAGGCGCTTGCTCGGACATTTAGATTAGCCTCATCAAGGGGTTGGAACGCACTAGGGACGTGCGGGTTCCCCCAGCAAAATCAATCAGGAAAGCGTACACGCAACGTGGCTACGCTGCAATGCGGAATGCGTGACGAAATGTAGTCGGCGGTCGCTTGACGCGACCGGCGGTCAAGCCGAGCTGCCGCCAGCGACCTTCTGGCTGTCCGAGTAAATGAGGAGCGGCTTGCCGTCGGCCGAGATCATCTGCTCGTCGACCACCACCTTGCTCACGTTCTCGAGCGTGGGCAGCTCGTACATCGTGTCGAGCAGCACCTGCTCGAGGATCGAGCGCAGGCCGCGCGCGCCGGTCTTGCGGGCGAGCGCCTTCTTCGCCACCGCGCCCAGCGCGCCGGTGCGGATTTCCAGCTCCACGCCTTCCATGAGGAAGAGGCGCTGGTACTGCTTGATGAGCGCGTTCTTCGGCTCGGTGAGGATCTGGATCAGCGCGCTCTCGTCGAGCTCTTCCAGCGTCGCCAGCACGGGGAGCCGTCCCACGAATTCCGGGATCAGCCCGTACTTGATCAGGTCCTCGGGCTCGACGCTCTTCAGGAGGTCGTAGGTCGCCTTCGAGTTCTTCGGGCTCTTCACCTCCGCGCCGAAGCCGATGCCGGTCTTCTCGGTGCGGTTGCGCACGATCTTCTCCAGGCCGTCGAAGGCGCCGCCACAGACGAACAGGATGTTGGTGGTGTCGACCTGGACGAAGTCCTGGTTCGGGTGCTTGCGGCCGCCCTGCGGCGGTACCGAGGCAATCGTCCCCTCCACCAGCTTCAGGAGAGCTTGTTGAACGCCTTCTCCCGACACGTCGCGCGTGATCGACGGGTTGTCCGACTTGCGCGAGATCTTGTCGATCTCGTCGATGTAGACGATGCCGCGCTTCGCCTTGTCGACGTCGTAGTCGCAGTTCTGCAGCAGCTTCTGGATGATGTTCTCGACGTCCTCGCCGACGTAGCCCGCTTCGGTCAGCGTGGTCGCATCCGCGATCACGAAGGGGACATTCAATAATCTGGCAAGGGTTTGCGCGAGCAGCGTCTTGCCGGAGCCGGTCGGCCCGATCAGCAGGATGTTCGACTTGGCGAGCTCGACCTCGTCGTTCTTGGAGAGGTGCTTGAGCCGCTTGTAGTGGTTGTAGACCGCGACGGAGAGGATCTTCTTCGCCTGGTCCTGGCCGATCACGTAGGAGTCGAGGATCTGGCGGATCTCGCGCGGCGTCGGCAGGTCGGACTTGGCGCCCTTGCCGCCCTTATCGGAGGCGGTCTCCTCGCGGATGATGTCGTTGCAAAGCTCGATGCATTCATCGCAGATGAAGACCGAGGGACCGGCGATGAGCTTGCGTACCTCGTGCTGGCTCTTGCCGCAGAAGGAGCAGTAAAGCAGCTTCTCGCCCGAGGAACCCTTTTCCGACATGGCGTTACACGTTCTCCCTGGACGTTAAGACCTTGTCCACGATCCCGTACTTTACCGCGTCTTCGGCACCCATGAAAAAATCGCGCTCGGTGTCCCGGGCGATGGTCTCGACCGACTTGCCGCTGTGCTTGGCCAGGATCTCGTTCAGCCGCTGGCGCAGGTAGAGGATTTCCTTGGCGTGGATCTCGATGTCGGTCGCCTGCCCCTGGAAGCCGCCCATCGGCTGGTGGATCATGACGCGCGAGTTCGGCAGGCAGAAACGCTTGCCGGCGTCGCCCGCGGCGAGCAGCAGCGAGCCCATGCTGGCCGCCTGCCCCACGCAGAGCGTGCTGACGTCGGGCTTGATGAACTGCATGGTGTCGTAGATCGCGAGCCCGGCGGAAACCGACCCGCCCGGCGAGTTGATGTAGAAAAAGATGTCCTTGTCGGGATTCTCCGACTCCAGGAACAGGAGCTGCGCCACGATCAGGTTGGCCGTCACCTCGGTGACCGGGCCGACCAGGAATACGACTCTCTCCTTCAACAGCCTGGAATAGATGTCGTAAGCGCGTTCCCCGCGCCCCGACTGCTCGATGACCATCGGGACCAGCCCGAGGTCTTGTACTTCCTGGCGCACTTGTGCGCCGACATCAAGGTTTTTGCCCCAGTTCAAGCGCTGCTTTCCATTAATTCATCGAAGGGAACGGGCTTGTCCACGACTTTCACTTTCGACAAGACCCATTTGACTACGTTGGCTTCCAACGCGACGCCTTCCATTTCGGAGAGCCGTTGCGGCTGCATGTAAAACCATTTTACTACCTCGGCCGGGCTCTCATACGTCTGCGCCTCCTGCTCGACGACGGCGCGCACCTCGGCCGGCTTCGGCTGCAGATTTTCCGTGCGCGCGAGCTCGCCGATGATCAGGCCGAGCGCGACGCGCCGCTTCGCCGTCTGCTCGAAGGCCGCCGGATCGAGCGGAATCTGCTCCGGCTTGATGCCGCGCGCCTGCAGGTCTGCGGCCGCGCGCTCGACGAGCTGCTGCTGCTCCATCTGGATCAACGATTTGGGCAGCTCGATCGGCGTCGCATCGAGCAGCGCCTGCAGCACCTGGTTCTTCACCCGCGCCTCGACGCGCTTGTGGGTCTCGCGCTCGACGTTGGTGCGGATTTCGCTTCGCATCTTTTCCAGATCGCCGTCGCCGATGCCGAGCGTTTTCGCAAATTCCGCGTCGACTTCGGGAAGCTGCGGTTCTTCGATCTTCTTCACCGCCAGCTTGAATGAGGCTTTCTTTCCGGCGACGTCCTTGCCGTGGTAGTCGGCGGGAAAGGTGAGCTCGAAGTCCTTCGACTCGCCGGGCGCCATGCCGCGCGCGGCGGTCTCGAACTCCGGCAGCATGCGCGACTCGCCGAGCGCGAAGACGAAATCCTTCGCGGCGCCGCCCTGGAACGGCTGGCCGTCGATCGTTCCTTCGAAGTCGACCGTGAGCCGATCACCGTCTTGCGCGGCGCGCGTCGCCGGCACGAAGCGGGTGCGCTGCTTGCGCAGCACCGAGATCGTGCGCTCCACCGCCGCATCGTCGACCGTCACTTGCGGACGCTCGATCGTCGCGCTGGAAAGCTCGCCGACCTTCACTTCCGGATAGATCTCGAAGGTGGCGCTGAACTCGAGCGCCGACGCATCGGTGCCGTCCTTCTTCTCGATGCGCGGGTAGCCGGCAACCTTGAGATTCGCCTCCTTCACGGCATCCGTGAACGACTTCTGCACCGCATCCGAGAGCACTTCGGAGCGAACCTGCGGCCCGTACGTCTGCGCCACCAGCTTCAACGGCACCTTGCCCGGGCGGAAGCCCGGCATCTTCATGTTGCGCGCGAGCTTCTTCAGCCGCTCGTCGACCTCGCGATCGATCTCGCCCGGCGTCAGCGTCATCGAGACGCGCCGTTCGAGCGTTCCCAGCGTTTCCACGTTTGCCATTTCCTTGTTGGTTTGCCTCAGTGACCTCTGGTGCTGGTGCGAAGGGTGGGACTCGAACCCACATGCCTCGCGGCGCCAGCTCCTAAGGCTGGTGCGTCTACCAATTCCGCCACCCTCGCCGCTGCCCAGGTTCCAAAAAGCGGGAAAGAAAACAACGTATTATACCCGCTGCCTCCAAGAGCTCCGTCCTGATGGCGGTCGGCCATTACGAAAATTTCCCCGTCGCATCGCTCCTCCTGCCCCGCCGGCTCCGGCAGCCGGTCGAGATCATCTATCGCTTCGCGCGCAGTGCCGACGACATCGCCGACGAAGGTAATGAGGCCGACGATGTACGGCTGCGCAAGTTAAGCGTCTACCGCTCGGAGCTGCAACGCATAGCCGCAGGCGAGACACCGGCGGCGCCGCTTTTCCGCGACCTGGCAGGAATCGTGCGCGAGCACGGCTTGCCGATCGGCCTTTTCGACGACCTGGTCGACGCCTTTTCACAGGACGTGCGCAAGAAGCGCTACGCCGACTTTGCCGAGCTCGCCGACTACTGTCGCCGCTCGGCGAATCCCGTCGGCAGGCTCCTGCTGCACCTTTTCAAACGAACGTCCGAGCGAGACTTCGCCGCGTCCGATTGCGTGTGCACCGCGCTTCAGCTCATCAACTTCTGGCAGGACGTCGAGATCGACTTCGCCAACGGGCGCATCTATTTGCCGCAGGACGAAATGGCGCCCCACGGCGTGAGCGAGCGGCACATCGCGGAGCAGCGCTGCGATGCGGCATGGACTTCGCTCATGAAGTTCCAGGTCGAGCGAGCGAGAGCGATGATCCTCGCCGGGCAGCCGATGGCGCGCTCGCTGCCCGGGCGCATCGGACTCGAGATCCGCGCCACGATCCAGGGCGGGCTGCGCATCCTGCAGAAGATCGAGCGTGCGAACTACGACGTCTTTCGCCGCCGCCCCGTGCTGCGCGCGCTCGACTGGCCCTTGCTATTGGCGAAGGCCGTATGAAATCAGGGACAGACCACGTTTTCGCTCCCGCCCGGAATCGGGAAAACGTGGTCTGTCCCTGTTTTTGACATGTCTCCGGACGAGTACTGCCAGAAGAAAGCCGCGGCAAGCGGCTCGAGCTTCTATTACTCGTTCCTTTTCCTACCCTCGGATCGGCGGCGCGCGATCACGGCGCTCTACGCGTTCTGCCGCGAAGTCGACGACGTCGTCGACGAAGGCAGCGATGCGCAGGTCGCGGCCGCCAAGCTCGCCTGGTGGCGCGTCGAGGTCGGCAATCTCTTCGCCGGCAAACCGCAGCACCCGGTGACGCGCGCCCTTGCCGTCTTCACGAATAGATTTTCGATTGACGAAAAGCGGCTCAACGACATCATCGACGGCATGGAGATGGACCTGCGGCAGACGCGCTATCTCGACTGGACCGGGCTGCAGACCTACTGCTATCGCGTCGCGAGCGTCGTCGGGCTGCTGGCCGCCGGCATCTTCGGCTACCGCGACGAGCGCACGCTCGACTACGCCAAGGACCTCGGCATCGCCTTCCAGCTCACCAACATCATTCGCGATGTCGGGGAGGATGCGCGCAAGAACCGCGTCTACCTGCCGATGGAGGACCTCAAGCGCTTCGGTGTGCCGGCCGCCGACATCCTGCAATCGCGCGAGACGCCCGAATTCCGCAGCCTGATGGAATTCGAGGCGCAGCGCGCGCGGGGCTATTACGAGAGCGCGATGGCGGCGCTGCCCGCCTCCGACCGGCGCGCGCAGCGCCCGGGCCTGATCATGGCCGCCATCTATCGCAGCCTGCTCGACGAGATGCAGCGCGAAGGCTTCCACGTTCTCACTCGCCGCACGTCGCTTACGCCGCTGCGCAAATTCTGGATCGCGTGGCGGACATGGATCGCGGCGTAGCCACGCAAGGAGCGACTCGTGTAGCCATCGTCGGTGCCGGCTATGCCGGCATGGCGGCGGCCGCTTCGCTCGCCGCGAAGAAGGTGCCCGTCACCGTGTTCGAAGCCGGCCCGCTGCCCGGCGGCCGCGCGCGTCGCGTGAACTCGCAAGGCATCGCGCTCGACAACGGACAGCACATCCTCGTCGGCGCGTACACCGAGCTCTTCCGCATGATGGACGTGGTGGGCGTCGCGCCGGCCGCGTTGCTGCGCGTGGCGCTCGATGTGCGCTACGCCGAAGGTTTCCACTTCCGCCGCGCTGCCCTTCCCCGGCCCTTCGATCTCGCTGCCGGCCTGCTCACGGCGCGCGGCATTGCGCTGTCCGAGCGCGTTTCCGCGGCATGCTTCATGCGGGCATTGCAGCGCACGGGGTTCCAGCTCGATGCTGACATCCCGGTAAGCGAGCTGCTGCGGCGGCATCGGCAGACCGGGCGCCTCGCGCACTTCCTTTGGCAACCGCTTTGCATCTCCGCGCTCAACACGCCGCCCGAGCTTGCGTCGGCTCGCGTGTTTCTCGCCGTGCTGCGCGACACGTTGGCGGGCGCATCGCGCGCGAGCGATCTCGTGCTGCCGCGCGTCGACCTGTCGCAGCTTTTTCCCGAGCCGGCCGCGGCCTTCATCGCGGCGCACGGCGGAGAAATTCGCCTGCAGTCCCCGGTGCGCGAGCTGGCGGCGCTTCGGCAGTCGTTCAACCGGATCATCGTCGCCGTCGGGCCGCATCAGCT
>DATDCR010000432.1:0-8985 GCA_036524215.1 Burkholderiales bacterium | reverse complement strand
GCCTTGATCGGCTCTCCGAGGAGAATCTTTTGCGAAAAGTCATGGCGGCGGGGATAGAAGCGCGACAGCCCGTCGCCGACGATATCCAGGCTCCAGCCGGTGAGGATGCGCGCGAGCGCCTCGACGTCGCGCTGCGTGTAGCCGGCGTCGACGCCGAGCGTGTGCAGCTCCATCAACTCGCGCGCGTAGTTCTCGTTGATGCGCCCGGCGCTGTTGCGCGCGTTGTCGAGGTAGATGAGCATCGCCGGGTGGCGCGTGGTCGCGCCCAGCAGGTCGCGGAAGCGCCCGAGCGCATGAGGACGGATCGCGTGCTCCTCGTAGTCCGCCACGAGGGCGCGCAACGGCCCCTTGAACTGGAACACGCTGAAGTGGTTCATCCAGAACCACGTCATCTGCTCCTCGAGCTGGTTCGGCGAATAAAGCGCGCGCAGCAGCATCCGCGTCTGCGTTTCGCGCCCAAGCCGCGTCAGCGCCTCCTGATAGGCCTTGCGCTCGGCCTTCTTCTCCTCGACGGAAAGCTTCACGAATGCACGGCGTTTCTCGGCCATCTCGCGGGCGAGCTCGACCACCGGACGTCGCGAGATGCTCATCTCGTCGATCGCCGCCTGCACCGGGGCGGGCAGTCGCGCGGGCGCGGGATGCAGCTGGCTCTGCAGCCAATGCGCCGATCCGGCATCCGAGATGAACTGGAACGAGGAACGGTTCGCGCCCCAGGCGACGCGGTTCAAGAGCTGCATCTGCACGCGCGGCGAATCGTCCGGCCAGTCGAGGCGCGGCGGCGCCGGCGGCGTGGCGCAGCTGCTGGCGAGGAAGAAAAGAACGATCGTGGCGCGCCGCATGCCGGCCAATGTAGCGGCTCGCGCGTGAAGAAACCTGCGCGAGTTGTTGCAAGCTGTTACGGCAGCAGGGCCTCTGCCAACTCCAGCACGTCGTCCGGCCAGTACTCCATCGGCCGCGGCCGCAGCGCGCCCGCCTCGGCGAGCGGCCGGCAGGCGAGCACGGGAAAGATCCAGCGCGCCGGAATGGCCCCGCGCCCATAGTGGGCGCCGAGGAGCGCGCCGGCGATGGCGGCGTTGGTATCGGTGTCGCCGCCCTGCGCCACCGTCTGCACGAGCGCCTCTTCGAAGGGCAGCTCCTTCAGGCAGTAAAACGCGTTCTGCAAGGCGACGAGGACCCAGACGCGGTGCGTGAAGTAGTCGGTGGGCGCGATGCCCTTGGCCGCGCGCTTTACTGCGTCGTGCGCAGGTCCTTTCGCGTGCGCTGCGGCGGCCTCGAACATCTCGTCGCGGCTCGCGCCGGCGATCCCGGCTGCAAGGGCGGCGCAATAGGCGGCGCAGGCCTCGAGGCAGGTCGAATGCGTGTGGGTCAGCGCCGAGTCGTCGCGGGCCGTGCGCGCGGCGAGCGACGGATCGCCGGCTGCCCAGATCCCGATCGGCGCCACGCGCATCAGCGAGCCGTTCGATTCGCTGTCGGTCGTGGTGAGACCGAGCAGCCCTCTTTCGGTCGTCACGCCGACATCGACCGGCCGCGAGGTCAGCCACGCGCGGTAGCCGTCGAGCACCTTTGCCGCGTCGTACTTCTTCTCGCGCACGATGCTGCGCGCGAGGGTCAGCGCCATCTCGCTGTCGTCGGTCGGCTGGCCGGCGATCATGTGGTAGACGCCGCCTTCGCCGAGCTCGCGCAGTCCGCCCGGATAGAGCGCGGCGATCTCGGCGGCCGGCTTGAACTCGACGCGCGAGCCGAGGCTGTCGCCGATCACCTGGCCGAGGAGCGCGCCTTGCGCGCGCGAGAGCACCTGCGGCTGCCATTTGCGCGGGAACGCGAGCGCCAGGCGCGCGTCGCGTCGCGGCTCGGCATCCAGGCGCTTCCAGTCGAACGCCGCGAGCTGGGCCGCCGCCTGCGGCGCACCGGCAAAGCAGCCGCTCACGCGCCGCTCGGAATTGCCTTCAAGGCGGATCTCGCGCCCTTCGGCGTCGAGCGCGACGCCGCCTGCGGCACGAATCAGCGCCATCCCGGCGGCGATGTCGTATTCGTTGACGCCGTGCGTCGAGACCGTGGCGACGCCGTCGCCGGCGGCGATGCGGGCGAGGCGATAGGCGATGCTCGGCATCGCCACATACCGCGCCGGCGTCACCGCGCGCGACCAGGCAACCGGCTTGTGCGCGGACGACGCCGTCGCCCAGACGAGCGCGCCCGGCTTCAATTCTTCTTTCGACAGGTCGATCCGGATGCGCTTGCCGTTTCGCCAGATTCCGTCCGTGCCTTCGGCCCACGCGATAGTGTCGGGCCCGCGATCCGGCGCGTCGGGCGCGTGCACGACGCCGAGCACGGGCACGCCGTCGCGCACGAGCCCGACCGATACGGCCGAGCCGCGCCGGCCGGCCGTGTACTCGAACGTGCCATCGTGCGGATCGACGAGCCAGACCCAGCCTTCGCGAGTTCCGGCGCTGGCGGCACACTCCTCGCCGCAAAACCGCGCCGGCAGGAGCGCCTGGAGCGCGACTTGCAAGCGCTCCTCGATCTCGCGGTCGAGCGGGCAGCTGCCGCGTCGGCCGCGCGGGCCTTGTGGCGCGTAGAACTCCGCGCGCAGCCGCTCCCCTTCGGCCTCGACCGCGGCGATCACCCGCTCGAGGATGGCGGCGGGCGTCACTCAGTCTCCTTAGAATTCATCTTCTTATGAAAGGGTGCCATGACTTCGATTAAAACGCCGAGCGGCCTCGTCATCGAGGACTTAGTTGTAGGTTCCGGCGCGCAGGCCGCTTCCGGCCAGCGCGTCAGTGTGCACTACACGGGCTGGTTGACCGACGGTGTCATCGTGGGCAGGAAATTCGATTCGAGCAAGGACCGCGGCGAGCCGTTCATGTTCTCGCTCGGCGGCGGCGAAGTCATCCGCGGCTGGGATGAAGGCGTGTCGGGCATGAAGGTGGGCGGCAAGCGCAAGCTCACCATCCCGCCCGAGCTCGGCTACGGCTCGCGCGGCGCCGGCGGCGTCATCCCGCCGAATGCCACGCTCCTCTTCGAGGTCGAGCTCCTCGGCGTGCGCTAGAAGTCGTCGCCGCCTTTGCGCCGCAGCGCCTTGATGCGCCCGCGCTGAAGCTTTCCTTCGACGCGCCGCTTTTGCGATGAGCGCGTCGGGCGCGTCGCGCGTCGCTGCTTCGGAATGTGTGCCGCGGCGGCGACGAGCGCATTGAGCCGCGCCAGCGCCTCCTCGCGATTCATCTCGAGGCTGCGGTGCGCCTGCGCCTTGATGACGATCACGCCGGTGCGCGTCACGCGCTGGTCGCCCCAGCGCAGCAGCCGCTCCTTGAGGTCCTGCGGCAGCGAGGAGCGCCGGATATCGAAACGCAGATGCACCGCGTTGGACACCTTGTTGACGTTCTGCCCGCCCGCGCCTTGCGCCCGCACGGCGGTGAGCTCCACCTCCGACGGCGGGATCGGGGTCAGGGCACTATCTCTTCCCATGCGGGAAGATTACCGCCGGATCGGCTCCCCGCGGTTGTTTTCCGGAATCGGCTGCCCGGCGGCACTGCCGCCGGCCGCTGCGCTGCGCGGATCGATGATGCTGCTCGTTTGCCGGTCGCCATCGATGCGTGGCGCCTCGCCCGCGAGGTCGCTCGGGCTCGGCGTACGCGCCTCGCGCGCCTGTCCCTGCGGACGGTCTTCGCCGTTCGCCGCGCGCAGATCGCTCGGCGAAGGCACGGGATCCTTGTTCGGCTGCATGCCCTGCGCAGCCGCCGTGAAGGCAGCCGAAGCGAGGAATACGCCGATGAGATTTCGGCTCATGCTCACCTCCAATGAAAAGAAAAGAGCGGGCCGAGACCCGCTCTTTCTCGAAGCGACGAAGCGCCTTACTTGGTGGTCGCCTTCGTGGACGTGTCGCCCGAGGCGCTGCCGCCGGCGCTCGCGCTACCGGAGGTGCTGCCCTGCGTCGTGCTGCTGCCGACGCTCGAGCCCGTGCTCGAGGTGTCGCTCGACTTCGACGTGCTCGAGCTCGAGCCGCCAGCGGCGCTCGGCGTGGAGCTCTTGTTCATCGTCGAGCCCGACGAGGACGTGTCCTTGTCCTTCTTTTCCTTCTTGTTCTTCAGCTGACCCTTGTGCTTGCCCTTGTTCACGTGCTCGCGGCCTTGCGCGTCCATCGTGACGTTCGGGTTGTCGGTCGGGCCGGCCTTCGTGCTGGTCCCGCCTGCGCCGGCGCTGGAACCGGTCGACGAGCCGCCGGTGGCGGAGGTCGAGTTCGAGCTCGTGCTCTTGTCGCTGGTCGAGCCGCTCATCGAGCCGGTCGTCGAGCCACTGGTCGTCGACTTGTCACTGCCCGTCGTCGCTCCGCTGGTGCTAGTACCGGACTTGGTGTTCACGTCGGCGCCGACATTGGCGTTCGCGCTGCCGCTGCCTTGCGTGGTCGTGCTTTGCGCGGCCGCGAGCTGACTGAACGACACGGCCAGCAAGCCGGACAGAACAACAGGGAAAAACTTACGCATCAGATCCTCCTGGGTTTAGGGAAATAGAAATGCTGACTGCTCTGCTTGCAACGCGCGTGCCAGGGATGCGGCATGCGCCGTCTGGTTCATGCCTTCGCCTGGGGTACGGACGGAACACGAGTTGCAGCGATTACCGTTCCCGAAGGAGACATCGATGCGGAAACAACTACTCTTTGCTTTCCTCGCTGCGGTCAGTGCCACTGTCGCCGCGCAGCAACAGCCGAAGGACCGACAACCGCAGAAGGATCAACAGCAGGAGGCGGCCGAGAAGAAGGATCCGGGAGAAGAGCGCACGCGCGTAGAGGGTGCTGCAGGCGGTACCACGCCGGTGCCCGAGCAGAAGCGCAAGGCAGTCGGCGCCGGTGCCGGACCGCATCTGCACGACGAGCTGCCGAGCCCGGCGAAGCTTCCGCGGGATCGGCCCGTCCAGCCGCCCAAGTAATTAGTGCCCTGACCCCGAATTCAACGGCTGACGCGGTTGCGACCGGCTTTCTTTGCGCGATAGAGCGCTTCGTCGGCGGCGGCGAGCACCTCGCGCGCAGCGTTGTGCTTCTTTGACGGTGTCGCAAGGCCGATGGAGACGGTGACCGAGAGGACTTTCTCGGCCGCATGCTCGCCGCGGTGCTTGACGCCTTCGTCGGCGGCCTTCGGCCGGTCGACCCCGCGCACCGCCATCTTGTAGCCCTCGATCGAAGCGCGGATCGCTTCGAGCGCCCGCTCGGCTTCGCGCGCATTGCCGTCCGCGAACAGCACGCAGAATTCCTCGCCGCCGTAGCGGTACGCTACGCCGCCCTCGACCTGCGCGAGCCGGCCGGCGACAAGACGCAGCACCTGATCGCCGACATCGTGGCCGTGCGTATCGTTGAACTGCTTGAAGTGATCGACGTCGACCATGGCGATCACGTAGCGGCTGCCGATGCTGCGCAGCCGCTCGTCGAGCGCGCGGCGGCCAGGAAGGCCGGTGAGCTGATCGCGGAAAGCGAGCTGATGCGATTCCTGCAGCAGGGCGAGGACGAGCACCAGGCCGCTCGCGCCGACGAACATCGCGTACGCACCCGCTGCACCCGCCCACTCGGCGGCGATGAAGAAAGCGGCGAGCGCGCCGGCATTGCCGACGGGAATGGGCTTGAACTCGGGCCAGGCGCGCCACACGGCGAGTGCGAAGGCGGCGCCGAAGGCGAGGCGCGCGACAAACGGCGTCGGCGGTGAACGCAGCCACCAGTTGTCGAGCACCGTCGAAACGAGCGGGCGGCCGGCCGTGCCGATCCACCAGACCGCAAATGCCTCGAGCGCAACCAGCCCGACCCAGCCGTACGCCGCGCGGTAGCGCGCGCCGCGCTCGGCGCGCGCCATCGACAGCATGGCATTGAGCGGGATCAGCAGGACGATGGCGGTGTAGACGGCGCGGCTGTGGAAGTGCTGCCACGCCGCGTACCCCGCAAGCAGGGAAAGCGCGATCACGAACGAGCGCCCGCGATTGAAGCCGAAGGCAAGCGCCAGGGCTGCAACGAGCGGCACGTAGGGCCCGGCCGTGCGCAGGCCCGCAAGCGAAGCCGGCAGCGGCCGGGCGAGCCAGAGGAGGAGCACGGCCGCGATCACGACGCCGCCGGGCACCCACAGCGGCCGCAGCGCGCGCATCACGAAAGGCTCACGCCCCCAGTCGGTCTACCCGGAAACCGACGTCGCACAGCTTGCCGCGCTGCGCGCGCTTGCCGATGTGTTCGGCCAGCTGCTTCGCATCGAGCGTCTCGACGCCGCGGTTCTTGCGCCTGAGGCCGGAAACGACGAGCGACTTGCCATCCGTGACCGTCACCGATGCGAGCGTGATGCCTTCCGGCAGGGCGATGAGCTGCACGCCGACGCCGCCGTTCGGGCGCTCGGGCAGCTCCGCGATGTCGAACAGCAGCAGGCGCGAATCGGACGATAGCGCCGCCACGTACTTGCCGGCCGCCACCGTCGCTGGCGGCTGGGCGCCGGCACCGGCGGAGACGGAGAAGAAATCCTTGCCCTGGCGGGTCTTCGACTCCAGGTCGCCGAGCTTGCACAGGAAGCCGAGGCCCGCGCTCGAGTTCATGAGCAGGCGCCGCGCCGGGTCGCCGGTGCCGATCCAGACGATGGCATCCGACGACGCGTTGACGAGGGTGTTCACCGGCGCGCCATCGCCCCGCCCGCTCGGAATGTCGGCGGCCGCGATGGTGAAGGCCTTGCCGGAAGCGGCGAGGACGAACACCGCGTCGGTGGTCTTGCATTCGAGCGCCTGTTGCAGCGCGTCGCCTTCCTTGAACGTGAGCGTGGTGAGATCGAGCCCGTGCCCGGTACGCGCACGGATCCAGCCCTTGCGCGAAAGCACGACCGTCAACGGCTCCTCGACGACGGTGCGCTCGATCTGCGCACGCTCGGCGCTCTTGATGAGCGTGCGGCGCTCGTCGCCATACTTCTTCGCATCTTCGCCGAGCTCCCGGACGACCAGCTTCTTCAGCTCCTTGTCGTCGCCGAGCAGCGTCCTCAGCTCCTTGCGCTCGGCTTCGAGCGTCTTGCGCTCGTCGTTCAGCTTGACGCCATCGAGCTTCGTCAGCTGGCCCAGGCGCAGGTTGACGATGTCTTCCGCCTGCTTCTCGGAGAACTTGAACTTCGACTGCAGGCCGGCTTTGGCCGCAGCCTGGTCCTCGCTTGCGCGGATCAGCTTGATGATGTCGTCGATCTTGACGTAGGCGAGGAGCCGCCCGAGCACGATGTGCAGCCGCTCCTCGCACCTGTCGAGGCGGAATTGCGTGCGCCGGCGCACCGTGGCGACGCGGAACTCGCCCCACTCGCGCAGCACCTCGACGATGCCCTTCGTCTCGGGCAGGCCGTCGAGGCCGAGCCAGGTCAGGTTGATGGCGTAGCGCGTCTCGAGCGAGGTGTGCACCAGCAGCGCGGCGATCATCTCCTCGGCATTGATGCGCGAGCTTCTCGGTTCTATGACCAGTCGCAATTTGGATTTCCGGTCGGATTCGTCCCGCACCGACTCGACCTGGTCGAGGATGAACTGCTTGAGGCGCTTCTGCTCCTGGGTGACCTCCTTCTTGCCGAAGCCGGGCTTCGGGTTGGCGAGCGCCTCGATCTCCTCCATCACCTGCCGGCAGGAAACGCCGTGCGGCAGCTCCGTGACGACGATGCGCCATTGCCCGCGCGCGAGATTCTCGCGCTCCCACTTGCAGCGCAGGACGAGCGAGCCGCGCCCGCTCTCATAAGCCTGCCTGATTTCCTCCGGCGGCGAGATGAGCTGTCCGCCGCCGGGAAAGTCCGGGCCGGGCAGGATGCCGAGGATGTCTTCCAGCTTCGCGCGCGGGTGCTTGATGACTTCGGCCGCCGCGCTCGCCACTTCCTTCAGGTTATGCGACGGAATGCGAGTCGAGAAGCCGACCGGGATGCCGAAGCTGCCATTGAGCAGGCCGAACGGCAGCCGCGCCGGAAGGAGCTGCGGCTCCTCGAACTTGCCGTCGTAGTTCTTGATGAAATCAACGGTGCCCTCGCCGATCTCCGCCAGCACGAGCTCGGCATAGCGGGACAGCCGCGCCTCCGTGTACCGGTAGGCGGCCGCGGCATCGCCGTCGCGCGAGCCGAAGTTGCCCTGGCCGTCGATCAGCGGGTAGCGCATCGAGAACGGCTGCGCCAGGTGCACCAGCGCTTCGTAGGTCGACGAATCGCCGTGCGGATGGTATTTGCCCAGCACTTCGCCGACATAGCGCGCGCATTTGGAGAAGCTCTGCGCGCCGCCGGGCGTATCGCCCATGGCGTAGAGGATGCGCCGCTGCACCGGCTTCAGGCCGTCGGCGATCTCGGGCAGCGCGCGCGCCTTGACGGTCGAGACGGCATAGCCGAGGTAGGCGTGCGAGGCGTGCTGCTCGATCGGCGCGGCTTCGTCGCCGTTGTCGGGGGTGAACAGATCCAGCGTCTGCGTGTCGTCCATGGCTTCCTAGTTCAATGGAAGAGGTCGAGCTGCTTGTCGGCCATCGCGACGGCAAGCTCGACCGCCTTCTTCGCTTTCTCGAGATCCTCGGCGCTGCCGGCGCGGCCGGCTGCTTCCCAGGCGTAGTGCCCCTTGTCGAGCAGGCTCACTTTGCCGAGCTTCTGCCTGCCCAGCCACAGCACGTGGCCCTTGTAGGCGCGCTCCCAAAACGGCTTCGGCTTCTTCTTCGCTGCCATTTCCGCCCCCCGCGCTTTTCTAGACGTCGGCCTCCACGGTCTTCCAATGCTCGCGCATCCAGTTGCGCCGGCCCTCGGCCTCGCCCGAATCCATCAACAGCTCGAACGTGGCGCGCACCTTCTTCAGCTCCTTCGCGTCCAGCGCCATGCGCACCAGGCGCCGCGTGTCCGGGCTCATGGTGGTTTCCCACAGCTGCTCGGGGCTCATTTCGCCCAAGCCCTTGAAGCGTGAGATCTCCCAGCTGCCGTCCTTCACCTTCTCCTTCTTCAGCTGGGCGAGAACCTCGGCCAGCTCATCGTCGTCCAGGCAGTAGACGCG
>DATDCR010000431.1:0-12107 GCA_036524215.1 Burkholderiales bacterium | reverse complement strand
TGCAGTCGAGCTGGGGGCCGGCGCTGACGGTGCTCTCCACGGAGCCGGCAAACGTCCTCTCCAACGTAGACCTCGCGACGGTGCCGCTTTTCCTGCTGATGGGCACCTTCGCCACCACGGCCGGTTTCTCGACCGACATCTACAACGCGGTGGCCGCGCTCTTCGGCCACCGCAAAGGCGGGCTGGCGTACGCGACCATCGGCGGTTGCGCCGCCTTCGGCGTGGTGTGCGGCTCTTCGACCGCGACCGCAGCCACCTTCGCGAAGGTCGCGCTGCCCGAGATGCTCAAGCGCGGCTATTCGCCGGCGTTCTCGACCGGGACCATCGCCGCCGGCGGCACGCTGAAGTCGCTCATCCCGCCCTCGATCGTCATGATCCTGTACTGCATCGTCGCCAAGACGTTCATCTTCGACCTGTTCCTGGCGGCGGTGATCCCGGCGCTGCTCGCCATTGCGCTCAACCTCCTCGCCATCGCCATCGTGGTGCGGCTCAGCCCCGCTTCGGCACCGGTCACGCCGCGCGTCCCCTGGGCCGAGCGCTGGCTCGCGCTGCGCCATGCGGCGCCGGTGCTGATCCTGATGGTCGGCGTGTTCGGCGGCCTCTACAGCGGCATCTTCACCGTCAACGAAGCGGCCTCGGTAGCGGCCGTGCTTTCGTTTCTTTTCGCGTTGCTGCGAGGCCGCCTGACGTGGCCAAACCTGCTGCAGGGACTGCGCGAGTCGGCGAGCGCGACCGCCATGCTGTACGTGATCCTGATCGGCGCCTTCGTCTTCACCTACTTCATCACCATCGCCAAGATCCCGGAGGCGCTGGTCGTGGCGATCGAGGGCCTGCCGCTGCCGCCGCTCGCCATCATCTTCGTGCTGCTCGTCGGCTACCTGGTGCTCGGCGCGGTGTTCGACGAGATCTCGGCGATGCTGATCACGCTGCCGTTCGTGTTGCCGGTGATCGTCAAGCTGGGTTACGACCCGGTCTGGTGGGGCGTGATCAACGTGGTGGTGATCGAGCTCGGCATGATCATTCCGCCGATCGGGGTCATCGTCTTCATCCTGCACGGCCTCGCGCCGAACATTCCCATGCGCACGATCTACAAGGGCGTCGCGCCCTTCATCTTCGCCGACCTGCTGCTGCTTTCGCTGCTCGCGATCTTCCCCGCGATCGCGCTGTGGCTGCCGCGGGCCTTGTCCTAGTTGCGGTCAGGATGGTGAAAGCGAGCTTGTTTCCCTCCGGCCGGCGCGCCATGGTTACGGCGTGGTGAACAATCCGGCGCCGGCGCTGCACCTGCTGCGCGAGATGTGGAAGATCCGCGCTTTCGAGGAGAAGGCTTCGGAGCTTTTCGGCAAGGCGCAGCTGCACGGCCTGTTGCATCTGTCCATCGGCCAGGAGGCCGTCGCGGTCGGTGTCTGCGCAGGCCTGCGTGCCTCGGATTTCATCGTCAGCGGGCACCGGCCGCACGGGCACGCGATCGCCAAGGGCGCCGACCCAACGGCGCTTTTCGCCGAGCTCGCCGGTCGGGCCAGCGGCTGCTGCCGGGGCAAAGGCGGCTCGATGCACATCGCCGCGCCGGAGAAGGGCTTCGTCACCGCGACCGGCGTCGTCGGCGGCAATATCCCGCTCGCGCTCGGCGTCGCCTTCGCGTGCAGGGAGCACGGCAAGGGCGCGATCGCGGCGGTGTTCTTCGGCGACGGCGCCGGGCAGAGCGGCGCTTTCCACGAGTCGCTCAACATCGCTTCGCTGTGGAAGCTGCCCATCGTCTTCGTCTGCGAGAACAACGGCTACGCGGAGTTCACGCCGTTGTCGGCACACACGCTTGTTTCGCGGCTTGCACAGCATGCGCAGACGTACGCCATGCCGAGCGACGGCGTCGATGGCAACGACGTTCGCGCGGTGTCGGCGGCGATGGCGCAGGCGGCGGATCGGGCGCGAGGCGGCGGTGGGCCGACCTTCATCGAGTGCGCGACCTATCGGCTGCGCGGCCACTACGAAGGCGATCCCGCGAAGTACCGGCAGCTCTCCGAGCTTTCCGACTGGAAGAGCAAGGACCCCATCCGGCGGTTCTCGGGCGCGCTCCTTGAGGCGGGCGATTGCACGGCAGCGCAGATCGACGCCGCCGAGGCTGAAATGCGCGCCTTCATCGCGGATGCGGCAACGAAAGCGTTGGCCGGCCCGTGGCCCGACGATAGCGAAGTGCGTACGCAGGTTTACGCGGACTAGGGCATGGCGGATCTGACCTACATCGAGGCGATCCGCACTGCACTAAGGGAAGAGCTGGCGCACGACGCCTCGGTCTATGTGCTCGGCGAGGACGTCGCCCTGGGCGGGCCGTTCGGCGCGACCCGGGGCCTGGCCGAGGAGTTCGGCGAGCGGCGCATCGTCAACACGCCGATCAGCGAAGGCGCCGTGATGGGTATAGCCACGGGCGCCGCCGCGCTCGGGTTGCGGCCGGTGGTCGAGGTGATGTACGCGGACTTCATCACGCTCGCGATGGATCAGCTCGTCAACCACGCCGCTAAGCTTCACTACATGTCCGGCGGCCAGCTTGCCATCCCGCTGACGGTGCGCGTGCAGCAGGGTGCCGTCGGTGCGAGCGGCGCGCAGCATTCGCAAAGCCTCGAAGCCTGGTTCATGCACGTGCCGGGCCTCAAAGTCGTGATGCCGGCGACGCCGGCGGACGCCAAGGGCCTTCTAAAGTCGGCCATTCGCGATCCCAATCCGGTGATTTTCATCGAGCATCGCGCGCTCTACTGGACGCGTGGTGAGCTCGCCGACGGCGAGGCGCTGGTGCCGATCGGACGCGCCGCCGTGGTCCGCAGCGGCAAGCACGCCACGGTAGTGGCCACGTCGCGGCTGGTCGGCGTCGCCCTGGAAGCGGCCGATGAGCTGGCGCGCGAAGGCGTCGAGCTCGAGGTGGTCGATCCGAGAAGCATCCTGCCGCTCGACGTGGAAACGATCGCGGCTTCGGTGCGAAAGACGAGCCGGCTGGTCATCGCGCACGAGGCGGTCGAGACCGGAGGCTTCGGCGCAGAGCTCGCGACCCGGGTGCAGGAGGTCGCATTCGATTATCTCGATGCGCCGATCGAGCGCGTCGCCGCGCCTTTCGCCCCGGTGCCTGCCGGGCCGACGCTCGAGCGCGCGTTCATTCCCGGCAAGGACCATGTGATGGCGGCCGTACGGAGGACTCTCGCGTGATGAAGATGCTGCGAACGCTGCTGCTGATGCGCCGCTTCGAGGAGATGCTGATCCAGGCGCAGAAGTCGGGCGCCTCGTTCGGGCACTTCCACGTCTACATAGGGCAGGAGTGCACGGGCGCGGCGGCGATCGACCTGCTCCGCGCGGACGAGCATCTCGTCACCACGCACCGCAATCACGGACACCTGCTTGCCCGCGGCGCCGATCCGGCACGCCTTTTCGCCGAGATCATGGGCAAGGCCGCCGGCTATAACAAAGGCAAGGGGGGCACCCTGCACGCCACGGTGGCGGAGCTCGGCTTCCTCAGCACGTCAGCCATCGTTGGCGGCGCAATTCCCCTCGCCACGGGCGCGGCGCTCGCCTCCAAGCAGCTTGGTCGCCCGGGCGCGGCGGTCGGATTCTTCGGGGACGGTGCTCTGGAGGAGGGCGTGTTCTTCGAATCGCTCAACATGGCCGCGCTATGGAAGCTGCCGGTCGTGCTCCTGTGCGAAAACAACAGCGCGGGCGCGTTGGGCCAGAGCGCGGGCGAGTACCCCGGCTCGACGATCGCGGCGCGCCAGCTGATCGAGCTGGTGCTGCCGTTCGGCATACCCGCCGTCGCGGTCGACGGCACGGACGTGAAGGCGGTGCAGGAAGCGATGCGCGCAGCGCTCGAGCGGGCGCGCAAAGGCGAGGGCGCGAGCTTCATCGAGGCGCGCACGCAGCGCTGGCCCGGCAGCCGTCCCTTGTGGCCGGCGCTCGCTACCGGCGAGACCGACGTCGCCTACGCGTGGCAGCCGGAGCGCATCCCGCCGGAGCATCGCGAATGGTTCGCGCACGACGGCGTGATCCGCTATCTGCGCGAAGCGATTGCCGCCAGGGAATGCGACCGCGCGCAGATCCTCGAGGTCGATGGCGAGGTGCGCCGCTCGCTCGAGAAGGCGCTGCGCTTCGCCATCGAAGCGCCGTATCCCGACCCGGCGAGCGCGCTGACCGACGTCTTCGCCGCACCGGAGGCGCGATGAGGGAGCTGACCTACGCCGAAGCGAAGGTCGAGGCGCTGCGCGACGCGCTGCGCGACGACCCGCGCGTCTGCCTGATCGGCAGCTTCTTCCTCGGCCTGAGCCCCCGGCGCGTGCTGCTCGACGAGATCCGCAGGGAATTCGCCGGCCGCGTCTTCGATCCGCCGATCTCGGAGGGGGCGATCTGCGGCATGGCGGTCGGCGCGGCGATGAGCGGGCTGCGCCCGATCGTCGAGGTGACCACCGCGAGCTTCCTCTTCCATGCCTTCCCCCAGGTGCTGAACGAGGCCGCGAACGCGTGCTACATGTCCGGCGGCCAGCTTCGCGTCCCGGTCGTGTTCCACATCCTGCACGGCCTGCGCGGCGGCGGCGCGGCCCAGCATTCGCACAGCCCGCAGGCGATGCTCTGGAACACCCCGGGCCTCGAGATCGCGCTGCCCGGATCGCCGCGCGATGTGAAGGGACTGCTGACGGCGGCGGTACAGAGCGACAACCCGACCGTGTTCGTCGACCATGCGCGGCTCTTCGAGGTGCGGGGCGAGGTCCCCGAAGGCCGCTTTTCCATTGCGCTCGGCAAGGCCGAGATCAAGCGCGCGGGGAAGGACGTCACCGTCGTGGCGACCTCGCTCATGGTCCAGCGCGCGCTCGAGGCCGCGAAGGCCGCCGCAAGCGAGAACATCGACGCCGAAGTGGTGGACCTGCGCACCCTCGTGCCGCTCGACAGCGAGACCCTGCTCGCGTCGGTCAGGCGGACCGGGCGCCTCGTCGTGGTGGACGAGTGCCATCGCAGCTGCGGCGTCGCGGCGGAAGTGGCGGCGCTGGCGGCCGAGCACGCACTGGCGCACTTGCGCGCCCCCGTGAAGCGCGTCACGACGCTCGACGTGCCGGTGCCGTTCAGCGCTCCGCTCGAGCGCTACATCGAGCCCACTGCCGACAAGGTGCTGGCGGCGCTGCGCGAGGTGATGGCTTGAACGAGGTGACCATGCCGAAGCTCGGGCCCTCGATGGAAGAAGGCGTGCTCGTCAAGTGGCACAAGCTCGAGGGTCAAGCAGTCCGCGCCGGCGAGCCGCTGTTCGACGTGGAGACGGACAAGACCATCGTCGAGGTCGAGGCCGTCGCTTCCGGCACGCTGAGGAAGGTGCTCGCGCGAGACGGCGAGAAGGTCCCGGTGGGAGCCGTGGTCGGGCTGCTCGGCGCCGCCGACGAGCCGCTGCCGGCTGTTTCGAGAGCGGCGGGTGCGCCAAGGGCCTCGCCCGCCGCCCGGCGCGTGGCGCGCGAGCTGGGCGTCGACCTCGCCAGCCTGCAGGGCACCGGCCCCGAGGGGCGCATCAAGGCGCTCGACGTCGAGCGCGCCGCGACGCCGCACGGCACGGCAATCTCCCTCAACGCAATGCGCCGCACGATCGGCGAGCGCATGACTGCGAGCAAGCAGTCCGTGCCGCATTTCTACGCCGCCATCGACGCCGACATGACGGCAGTCGTAGCCGCGCGCGGAGCGTCGTCGATCAATGACGTGCTCATCTGGGCATGCGCGAGGGCGCTCAAGGAGCACCGCGCGCTCAACTCCGGCTGGAGCAATGGCCGGATCATCCTGTTCGAGGAGATCAATATCGGCGTGGCGATGACCGTCAGCAATGGCCTGGTGGCGCCTGTGCTGCGCGGCGCTGATGGCCTCGCGCTCTCGCAGATTGCGGAGCAGACGAGCGCGCTCGCGCAGAAGGCGCGCGACAAGAAGCTCACCGCGTTCGACACCGAGGGCGCGACCTTCACGCTTTCGAACCTCGGCATGTTCGGGGTCGACTGGTTCATCCCGATCATCAATCCCCCGCAATGCGCCATCCTCGGCACCGGCCGGGTAGCCGAGCGCGCAGTCGTGCAGGAGGGGAAGGTGGCCGTGCGGGCAGTCATGAGCCTGACACTTGCCGCCGATCACCGTATCGTCGACGGGGTTGCGGCCGGGCGCTTCCTGGGCGCGATCAAGAAGGGGCTGGAAGAGTTCACATCTACCAAGGGAGGCTGAAGATGCTGAAGAAGATTCTGCTTGTCGTCTCGCTCGCCGCGCTGACGGCCGCGAGCGGCGTCCGGGCGCAAACGAAGCTGGACTTCGCCGTGTTTCATCCGGAGCGCAATTTCTGGAGCGTGACGCTCAAGTGGTGGATGGATGAAGTCGAGAAGCAGACGCAAGGCCGCGTCAAGATCGTGCCCCACTATGCCGGGTCGCTCGTCAACATGAACGAGACCCTGCGCAGCGTGCGCGAGGGCGCGGTGCCGATGGGCGTGGTCGCCATGGGGGCGATCTCGGGCCAGGTGGCTTCGGTCGCCTATATCGAGGCGATCGGCGGCATGCCGGACCAGCCGGCGGACTTCGTGGAGTCGCAGGTGAAGCTGCGCCCGGTGCTGGAGAGCCAGCTGCGCGGCCAGAACGTCGAGTACCTGTGGTCGCAAGGCTCCGGCCCGTTGAACGTCGCCTGCCGCGACCGCCATCTGCGTACGCTGGACGACTGGAAGGGGCGCAAGGTCCGCACCGCCGGACGCTGGCAGGTGGAGCAGATCCGCGCGCTCGGCGCGAGCCCGGTTTCGATGGATCCGGGCGAGATGTACGCCGCGCTGCAGAACCGTACGATCGATTGCGCGCTGGGCAACAACGTCCTCTCGCTCGGCTTCAAGCTGCACGAGGTCGCGCCGAAGATCACCGTGCTGCGCCCGCCGGTGAACCTCACCGCCTACATCATCAACGCCGACAGCTACGCCAAGCTCTCGGCGCAGGACCGCGAGGCGCTGAAGCGCGCCGGCACCGAAGCGGAGCGCCGCTCCGCCGAGTACCTGGTCAAGGCCACCAGCGAGGCGGGCGAGCAGATGAAGCAGCAGCGCGCCGACATCTACACGTTGAACGACGCCGAGCTCGCCGCCTTCCGTTCCGGCATCCGCAGTGCATTCGCGAAGATGGACGCGGAGACCGGGCCGGCCGGCAAGCAGATCGCCGATATCCTGCGCCGCTACTGGTGATCGAGTCCGCGCGCCGCGCCACGCGCGCGGTGAACCGCGCCTTTCTCGCCCTGGCCGGCGTGCTCGCGCTCGGCATCTTCGCCGCGATGCTCTACGACCTGGTAATGCGCAACGCGTTCGATGCGCCCACGCTGTGGGCGCTCGACGTGTCCCGTTTCATGCTGCTTTACCTGTTCTTCCTCGCGCTCGCGCCCGCGCTCGAGGCAGGCAGCCACGTTTCGGTCGATGTGCTTGCGGATCGGATGCCGCCGGTGGCGACGCGCTGGCTGCGCTGCGCCGCCCTCGTCCTCACCATCGTCTTTGGCGCGATCCTGCTGTGGCAGCTCTCGCGCGCCACGCGTGACGCGTTCGCCCGGGACGAGGTGTTCCCCATCGCGGTGCCGATCCCGGTCAAGTATGTCTACTGGATCGGCCCCCTCGGCACGCTGCAGTTCCTGCTGACCGCCGTCGTCGAGCTGGTGTCGCTCTGGATCCCGTCCTCGGCTTCGCGCTCTTCATAGCGGCACTGCTGGTGCTGCTCGCCACGGGCACGCCGGTCGCGGTCGCCACCGGACTGCTCGGCGTGATCGGTGTCTGGCTCTTCCTGCCGCCGGCCGCGCTGACGCAGCTCGCTACGCTCGCTTTCGCGCAGTCGGCCAATTTCGTGCTGGTGATCGTGCCGCTCTACGTGCTGATGGGCGAGCTGCTCGGCGCGAGCGGCATCGGGCGCGATCTGTTCGATGCGGCGCGGCGATGGTTTCGCCGGATTCCCGGCGCGCTGGCCGTCGGTACGGTCTGGGCATGCGCGGCATTCGCCGCGGTGTGCGGATCGAGCCCGGTCACCGCCGCCACGATCGGCGCGATGGCGGTGCCGGAAATGATCCGCCACGGCTACGACCGGCGCCTCGCGCTTGGCGTGACGGCGGCCGGCGGCACGCTCGGCATCCTGATCCCGCCCTCGATTCCCCTCATCCTCTACGGCATCATCACCGAGACATCGATCGGCGCCCTGTTCATGGCGGGCATCGTGCCAGGGCTCCTGATGGCCGTGATGCTCTCGGTGACGGCGGTGCTGGTCGCCTCCCGCCAGGGGATGGTGGCGAAGGCGGCGCTGGAGGCGCCGAAAGCGTCGACGAGCACGAAGAGCATCGGCGCCGTGATCGTCCTCGCGCTCGGGGTCCTGGGCTCGATCTATGCCGGCATCGCGACCCCCACCGAGGCGGGCGCGATCGGTGCCGCCGGGGCGCTGGTCATCGCGGCCTGGCGCCGCTCGCTCGGCGCCCGTGCCTTCGCGGGCGCCCTGGCCGCCACGGCGCGCACGACCGCGATGTTCATCCTGCTCATCGTCGCCGGAATGTTCGCTTCCTTCGTGCTGGCGCGGCTCGGCGTGCCGCAGGGGCTGGCAAAGGAGATCGTCGGGCTCAACCTGCCGCCCTGGGTCATCATGGTCGTCATCAACCTGGCGCTCGTCGTGCTCGGCATGTTCATGGATCCGATGAGCATCCTGGTGATCATGGTGCCGGCGCTTTTCCCGAGCGTGGTCGCGCTCGGCTTCGACCCGGTCTGGTTCGGCATCGTGCTGACCATCAACATCGAGATCGCGGCCATCACGCCGCCTGTGGGATTCAACCTGTTCGTGCTGAAGGCCACGATCCCGGGAGCGCAGCTCGGCGAGATCACGCGCGGCGCGCTGATCTTCGTGATTCCCCTCGCGCTCGGCATCGGTCTGCTGATCGCGGTGCCGCAGATCGCGCTCATCCTGCCCAGCTTGATGATGCGCTAGCCCAGCCGCTTCGCGAGCCACTCCGGCGTCGCGCCGGGAAGCGTGGCGAGCTCCTTCTTCAGCTCCTCGGATGTCTGCGTCACGAGCGCCAGCACTTTCTGGTCGCCGCCGTCGGCCGGCTGGCAGGCGAACTCGAGCCGGATGCCGTTCGGGTCGATGAAGTAGATGCCCATCAGGCCGGGCAGCTGCGGGATCGGGCCGATGTAGGCAATCTCGTTCTTCTTCAGCCGCCGCTCGACATCGGCGAAGCGCTCCGGCGTGACGACGAATGCAACATGCTGCATGGCGCCGATCGCATTGCGATGGCCCTGCGGCTCCTTGCCCTTCGGGATCTCGAAGAAGGCGAGAAGCGAATCGTTTCCCATGTCGAAGAAGTAGTGCCGGATCTCCTCGTAGGGCGGGTTGCCGCGATTTTTCGGACCGGTGCCCAGGCCGGGCGGAACCTTCATCGCGTGCACGAGCGGCATGCCCAGCACATCGACGTAGAAGTCGATCGTCTTCTTCATGTCGTCGGTATTGAGAGCGAGGTGATGCACGCCGCGCGGGAATGGCTTTTCCATGGCATAAATGTAGCCCATCATGGCTCATCGCATAACGCTCAAGCCCAGCGGCCACAGCTACGAAGTGGCCGACGACAAGACCGTGCTCCAGGCCGGCCTCGATGCCGGCTACGAGCTTCCCTATAGCTGCCGCGAAGGCGTGTGCCGCACCTGCCGCGCCACCATCGTCGAAGGAAAGGTCGACTACGGCCACGTGCATCCGCGCTACCTGTCGGAAGCGGACAAGGCGCAGGGCTATGCGCTCCTTTGCCAGGCGAAGCCGCTCGTCGACCTGGTGGTCGAAGTGCGCGAGCTCAGCGGCCTGCACGGCATCCGGCCGAAGATCCTGCCGTGCCGCGTCGAGCGGCTCGACAAGCCCGCGCCCGACGTCGCCGTCCTCGGCCTCAAGCTGCCGGCGAACGAGAAATTCCGCTTCGTCGCGGGCCAGTACCTCGACTTCCTGCTGAAGGACGGCAAGCGGCGCAGCTACTCGATCGCCAACAACCCGGCCGATGAAGGCGTCGGCACGATCGAGCTGCACATTCGCCTCACGCCGGGTGGCCTGTTCACCGAGCAGGTGTTCAACAAGATGAAGGTGAGGGACCTCCTGCGCTTCGAGGGCCCGCTCGGCACCTTCTATCTGCGCGAGGAATCCGACAAGCCGATCATCATGCTCGCGAGCGGCACCGGCTTCGCGCCGATCAAGGCGATGTGCGAGCACATGCGCGCGAAGAACATCGACCGGCCGGTCACGCTCTACTGGGGCTGCCGCGTGAAGAGCGATCTCTACATGCTCGACCTTGCACAGAGCTGGGAGCGGCCGGGATTCAAGTTCATCCCGGTCCTGTCCGACGAGAAGTGGGATGGCCGCACGGGCTTCGTGCACCGCGCGGTGATGGAGGACTTTCCGGACATGTCCGGACACCAGGTGTACGCGTGCGGCGCGCCGATCGTGATCGAATCCGCGCGGCGCGACTTCAGCGCGCAGTGCAAGCTGCCGCCGGAGGAGTTCTATGCCGACTCCTTCCTGACCGAGGCCGACAAGGCGGTGCCATGAAATATTGGGTGTTACTGGCATGGGCGTTCGCCAGCTTCTCTTTTTCTGCGGACTTCCCGTCGCGTCCGATCCGCCTCGTGGTGCCGTATCCGCCCGGCGGCGGCACCGACACGGTGGCGAGGCCGCTCGCGCAGAAGCTCTCCGAGTCGATCAAGCAGCCGGTCGTGGTCGACAACCGCGGCGGCGCGAGCGAGATCATCGGCACGGACATCGTGGCTCACGCCTCGGCCGACGGCTACACGCTGCTGATGACGACCAACGCCTTCGCGATCAACGCCGCGCTCGGTCGCACGCTGCCCTACGACCCGGCGCGCGACTTCGCGCCGGTGTCGCTCCTCATCACGACGCCGTTCATGCTGGTGACGAACCCGGGGCTAAAGCCGACGACGCTGAAGGAGCTGATCGACCTGTCGAAGGCGCAGCCCGGCAAGCTCAACTACGCCTCGATCGGCGCCGGGACGCCGCATCACCTGGCGATGGAGTGGTTCAAGCTCCTCGCCGGCGCCGACATCGTGGCGGTGCCCTATAAGGGCGTGGGGCCGGGCCTGTCGGCGGTGATGGCGGGCGAAGTGCAGATGATGCTGACGGGCCTGACTGCCGGACTCGTGCAGGTGAGGGCAGGGAAGCTGCGTGCGCTCGCGGTGACGACAGCGCAGCGCTCCCCGGCGGCGCCCGAAGTGCCGACGGTCGCCGAGAGCGGCTTCCCCGGCTACGACGTCGTCGCGTGGTACGGCATCCTTGCGCCGGCCGCGACGCCGCCCGACACCATCGTCGCGCTGAACCGCGAGCTGGGGAAGGCGCTGCGCTCGCCCGACCTGCGCGAGCGGCTCACGAACATCGGCGTCGATCCGGCGCCGGGCACTTCCGGCGAGCTGCAGGCATTGATCCGCAAGGAGACCGCCCAGTGGAGCAAGGTGATCAAGGAAGCGGGCATCAAGGCGGAATGACGGTGAAGCGTCGCTCGCTGCTCTTCTCGGCTCTTTTCCTGCCGTTCTCGAGGGTACTGGCGCAGACAACGAGCAAGCCGCTGCGCATCATCGTGCCGTTCCCGGCCGGCGGCATCGTCGACCTGATGGCGCGCAGCCTGAGCGAAAAGCTCGCCGCGGGACTCGGCCAGCCGGTGCTGGTGGAAGCCCGCCCGGGCGCCAACGGCAGCCTCGGCACCGAGGCGGTCGCCAAATCGGATCCTGACGGCCACAGCAGCGTGCTGGCGACGCTGTCGCATGTCACCACGCCCGCCCTCAGCAAGACCCCCTGGCATCCGACCCGCGACTTTGCCGGCGTCGCCGTCATGGGCCACATCGCGAACGTCGCTCTGGTAAACCCCGAGGTGCCCGCAAAGACCCTGCGCGAGTTCGTCGAGTACGCGAAGACCCGCCCGGGCAAGCTCAACTACATCAACGGCGGCGCCGGAACATCGCAGACCATGGGCACCGAGCTGCTCAAGCGCAACGTCGGCATCGACCTCGTTGGCGTCGGCTACAAGGGCTTTCCGCCGGCCATGCCCGATATCCTCGCCGGACAGGTCCAGTTCGCCTTCGTTCCTTTCGGCG
>DATDCR010000430.1:0-7170 GCA_036524215.1 Burkholderiales bacterium | reverse complement strand
CGCGGAAGAATCGCCACCTGGAGCCGCGAGCAGCTCGACAAGCTGAGCACGCCCGAGCTGCGCGCGCTGCTCCTCAATGCCGAGCGCCTGAAGGAAACCGAGATCGCCACCTTCTGCAACGAGATCCTCGACGGGCGGCCGCACGGCCATCCGCCGGCGCGACGGCGCGCACGCGTCGTGGAATGACGATCCCGACCGTCGCAGCCCGGCGCTTCTCCGTCGGCAAGTACGAGGTCATTGCAACGCCGATTCCACAGTCGGCGCACATGCTGCGCTACACCGTGTTCCTGCACGGCAAGCGCATCGGCGCGACGGTGAGCGTGCCGACCGAATCGGATTGCCGCTTCCTCGAGGAGCCGCCCTACGTGCCGGCGCTCGTGCCGTGGAAGCCGATCTACCGTCCCGGCCGTCCGAAGAAAGGCACCCCGCCGCGCAGCAACGAGCCGCTCGCCGCGCCGACGGAGGAGCTGCCGGACGGCTTCGCGTCCCTCAGGCCCAGCGAAGAGAACTAGCCAGGTTGTGGTGCTCGCTGCCACAACCGAATGGCCGCATCGTCGTCTTCCGCCGGCATCGGCCTTGCACCGTGACGGGTTCAAGGTTCCAAGTGCAAACCGAGGAGGCGACATTGGCGAAGACCGTGGCAGGGGTGATGGACAGCTTCAGCGAGGCACAAGCAACCGTACGCGATCTTTCCGCGGCGGGTATCCGCTCCGAGGACATTAACCTCATTGCCAGCGAGGGCGGCGCCACCCTGGTGAGCGCCACGGTGGCAAGCGAGGAGATGGCGGCACGCGCAGAAGAGATCCTGGGGCAGCGCGGGGCGATCAGTGCCGAAAATCAGGCGACGCTCAACGAGCGCCTTTATCACCCGGGTCAGGACGGCCCGGACCGCCGCACATCGACTTCCCCCCATACCGGCACGGAGCGGCGCCGCATCATCTGAGCACCGCGCAGCCGCTTGACTTGCCTCAAGCCGCGGCCTTGCCTTTGGCGCTGGAATCCGCCTCATGAATCCAGCCAAAGCACGCAAAGCCGCGGCCGAAGCTCGAGACATGCTGCAGGCCGCGCAATGGACCGCGCGCGAAATCCAGGCGGTCATTCCCGGCAGCACGGTCGGCGCCCTGCTCGAGCAGCTTCACGCGGCGCGGCTCGCCATGGAGCAGGTCCACACCGAGCTCGAGAAATCCAAGAAGGACCCGCCGGCGCGGCTTGGCACCGGACCGGCGGCGAACTAGCACCCCTTGCGGCCCGAGAAGAAGCCGAAACCTCTCGCCGCCTGCAACGTCTGCCACGCCCTCACTAATCTCCACGAGTAGCTTAACCACCGCTGCAACAAGGTGGTCTACGGGCGTCGCTGCTACGGCACCTACAAGAGTGCGATGACCTTCCTTTGGGACCCGTGCGACTCGTGCGAATGCACCGGCCAGGTCGGCACGCAGACCTGCACCGAGTGCGGCGGATTCGGCTGGAAGCTCTACGGCTAGAAAAAGGCCCTGAGCCGATTATCATCGGCGGATGACCAAACGCATCGCGATCGTGGGCGCCGGCGCGCTCGGCGGCTACGTGGGCGGCTCGCTCGCCCAGCTCGGACACGACGTCACCTTCATCGATCCCTGGCCGGAAAACGTCGAGACGATCCGTTCGCGCGGCATCGAGCTCGACGGCGTGACGCCGCAGGAGCGCTTCACCGTCCGGAAGGCGAAGATCCTTCACGTCACCGAGGCGCAGTCGCTCGCGAAGACGCCGGTCGACATCGCCATGGTGGCGATGAAGTCCTATGACACGGCGTGGGCCACCGCGCTGGTTGCGCAGTACCTCGCGCCGCAAGGCTTCGTCGTCTCGCTGCAGAACTGCCTGAACGAGGAGACGATCGCCGGCATCGTCGGCTGGGGGCGCACCGTCGGCGTGGTGGCGTCGCTCATCTCGGTCGACATGTACGAGGCAGGACGGATCCGCCGCACCGTGCCGAAAGGCGGCGACAAGCACACGGTGTTCCGCGTCGGCGAGCCGCACGGCCGCATCACGGCGCGCGTCGAGGAGCTTGTCGGCTGGCTTCGCGGCATCGACAGCGCCAAGGCCACGCCCAACCTGTGGGGCGAGCGCTGGACGAAGCTCGTGCAGAACGCGATGGGCAATCCGATCACCGCGGCGACCGGCATGACGACGCCCGCCTGCCAGGCGCACCCGGTGATCCGCCGCTTCTCGCTCGCCGTGGCGGCGGAAGGAATCCGCGTCGGCCAGGCGCTCGGCTACCAGCTCGAGAAGATCCGCGGCATCGAGCCGGCGGTGCTCGCGCGCGCGGGCGAGGGAGATGCAGAGAGCGTGAACAAGGTCGAGGCGATCCTCGTGCCGAAGACCGACGCCAATCCGCGCGGTGACATCCAGCGCCCGTCGATGGCGCAGGACATCCTCAAGGGACGCCGCACGGAGATCGGGCAGATGAACGGCTTCATCGTGCGCAAGGGCGCGGAGCTCGGCCTCCCGACGCCGAGCAACGCCACCATCACGAAGATCGTCACCTCGATCGAGCGCGGCGAGCTGAAGCCCTCGCCCGCCCACCTCGGCGGCTAGAAAATGGTGACAGTCACCATTTAGGGGCCTTCCACCTCGAGGGCGCCCAGCAGCCAGGGCGTCGTCACCTTCTGGAAGATGGCCGGATCGGGCCAGGCGTGCCGGTCGCGCCCCATGTGGCCGCCCTTGGGATGCACCCAGAGCTGCTTCGGCGAATCGCCGCTGCGCATGAGGAGGTCGATGTCGGCGATCGGCACCTGCGTGTCGAGCGCGCCGCCGATGACGAGCATCGGCGCCATCGGCTGGGTCAGCATGCCGCGCGTCTTGAGCGAGAGCTTCTCCTTCAACTCGGCGAGCTGGTCGATGTTCGACGCGCCGTAGGTGAACATGTGCGCCGGCACGTAATCGAACAGGTACTCCTTGTTCTTCAGCGCCGCATACGTGCGCTCGCGCGAGAAGTACTCGTGCACCGGCGGCGACTGCGCGACGACCGCGCGCAGCCGCGTGCGCTCGGTGATCGCCAGGATCGTGGCCCAGTAGCCGCCGAGGCTGCCGCCGTAGAGCGCGATGCGCTTCGCGTCGATGCGCGGATTCCTGAGCGCCGCGTCGATCATCGCGCTGAGGGATTTCTCGGTGGCGACGGCTGCTTTCACGCCCGACTGCCCGGTGCCCGGTGAATCGAGCGCGAGAAGCGCCACCCCACGATCGACGAGCGGCGCGAATCGCTCCGCCATGTCTTCCTTGCGGCTGTCCAGGCCGGCGATGGCGACGATGAGCGGCGCTGGCTTCGCGCCTTTCGGCAGGCGCAGGTAGCCGACCACCTCGCTCCCCTCGTAGGGCACGCGCAGCACTTCAAGCGGCGGATCGAAGCGCTTGGCGTAGCCGCGGTAGGCCTCCAGCGCCTTCTCGTACGCCTGCTGCTTGCCCGGCGAATTCGGCACCGGCCAGCGCGCGAAGGAGTAGTAGAGCCACGCCTCATGAAACTGTTTCTTCGCCATGTAGCGATCGCCGACCTGGCTCCACGACGCCGCCCACTCGTCGCGGTCCAGGCTCTTCAGCCGCCCGAGCGCCTCGCGCACGTCGTCGGGATGCAGGCCGTTCAGCGGATACGCGTTGCGGTCGGCGCGCGACTGCGCCTCGGCCTTCAGCTCGTCTAGCGTGCGCGCGGACTGCGCCTGCGCGCCCAGGGCGGTGACCATGGCGACGACGAACGCGGCGATGACCGCCAGCGATATTTTGTTCATTGTTCCTCCTCGCTCCGGCATGCCAAAGTCTACGCGTGTTGTGTACGATGGAAGCGAGGAGGTTCGATGGCAAATCGCCGACAGCTCTTGGTGACCGCGGCAGCCGCGGTGTTGGCGGTTTCCGCGCGATCGTGGGCACAGGTTCGTGGACGAACCCCCGTAGTCGGCTACCTCAGCCCGGTCGTGCCGGAGAACAGCACGGACTTCCGACTAGAGGCCTTCCGTGCCGGTATGCGCGAGTTTGGCTACGCTGAAGGAAAGAATTACCGCCTCGAGATTCGCTGGGGCGAAGCGAAGCTCGACCGCATGCCGGCGCTCGCCGCCGAGCTCGTGCGCCTCAAGGTCGACGTGCTCGTCGCCGCCTCTTCGCCGGCCGTTCTCGCCGCGCGCGATGCCACGCGCACCGTCCCGATCGTCATGCCGGTCAGCTCCGATCCGGTCGGCGACGGCTGGGTTGCGAGCCTCGCCCGACCGGGCGGAAACCTCACCGGCTTGTCGCTGATGCAGCCCGAGCTCGGCGCGAAGCGGCTGCAGATGCTCCATGAGGTGCTGCCGCGGAAGTCGCGCGACATCGCCGTGCTTTGGAATCCAGCCTACAAGGGAATGCGGGCGCGCTACTCCGAAACGGAGCGCGCGGCGCCGTCCGTCGGCGTAAGAGTGCGCTCGCTCGAAGTGCGGGATCCGCGGGAGATGGAAGCCGCGTTCGACGCGGTGGCAAAGGAGCGACCGGACGGCCTGCTGCTCCTCGCCGATCCGCTCACCTTCAGCATGCGCGCACGGATCGTGGAATTCGCACGCGAGAACAAGCTGCCGGCGATCTACGAGACGCGCGACTTCGTCGACGCCGGCGGGCTCCTTTGCTACGGCCCGAACACCAGCGCGATGTTCCGCCGCGCCGCGTACTACGTGGACCGCATCTTGAAGGGAGCCAAGCCAGGGGAGCTTCCCATAGAGCAGCCGGCGAAGATCGACCTGGTCGTCAACCTTCGAACTGCGCGCGAGCTCGGCGTCACGATTCCCGCCTCGATCCTGGCCAATGCGGATCAGGTGATCGAGTAGCGCTACTGCGTCTTCACGTCCTCGAAGTTCGCCAGCCGGTCCGCGCGCGCGACGATGCGCTCGATATCTTCGGCGAGCAGATAGCCGCCCTGCTGCAATTGCAGCGCCGCCTCGCGCACCTTGCGCAGGTAGGTGGCCTTGTCGCCGTAGCGCTCGGCGAGCGACGGCCGCGGATCCTTTGCCGCCTCGCGTGCCGCCGCGGTCGGCGCAAAGGGCAGCATGCGGCCGTCCAGGTAGCAAAGCTCGCCCGTGCCGCCCGCCTGGTCGCTGCGCAGCGACCATCCGGTGGTGGTCGCCGCCGGCACCGCCTGCTCCGGCACTCGCACCCCGCCGATTTCGTTGCCGTCGGCATCGACCGCCGGGACGAGCACGCCGTAGCGGCCTTTGCGCGGCGCGGGCGGCACGTGATCGATGACGCCTAGCGCGACCTGCTTGCCGTAGTCGAACGGCAGCATCGGGTTCGGTCCGCGCGGCGCGACGAAGCCGGCCACCTTCGGCAGCATGAGCGCCTCGGCGGGCACGAGGCTGCCGTCGGCAATCTTCGGATAGCGGCTCGGTGGCGGCGGCGTCCCCTCCTTCACCCAGCGATCGAGCGCGAGCGTGAGCGCGCGGATCGCCGGCCGCGGATCGATCGCCGTGTTCGGCGTGCCCGTGCACACACCCTTGGGCATGGTCGACGTGATGACGTGCTGCGTGCCCGCGAGGTGATACACGCGCACGTTCTCGGGCAGCGCGACGTCGCGCCGGCCGGCAGGGTCGGTGGTATTGAGCGAGTGGCCGCCTTGCCAGTACTCCGTCGCCGTCACGGTCTGCAGGATCCGCGGGCAGTTCTTCCGCGCCTCGCAGCGCGCGAGCAGGCTGTCTTCGCTTCCGCTCACCGGATCGCGCAGCTTCGCGTACGAGAAGGGAAACGACGCGTCGGGGTAGCCGACGAAGCCGAAGCCCGCGCTGTAGAGGCGATTGGGCTGCGCGAAGCGCCAGTTCAGGAAGATGCGCGCCGAGGCGATGTGCGGCTGCAGGCCGTCGAACACGATGCGCCCGTCTTCGGTCTCGTTTAGCCCTTCGTAGAGCATGTCGCGCAGGTAGCGGCCGCTCTGCGACGTGCCGTGGGCGAGCGCCGCGCGCGTCGCGCCGACGAGCGGATTCAGGTTGCCGGCCTCGTCCTTTGCGCCGTAACGCAGGAAGCCGATCAGGTCTCGGGTGGCCGCGAAGCCGATGCCCGCCACCGGCGGATCCTTCGCGCGATAGGTGAGCTGGTAGATCGCGCCGGCGCGAAACGGCGTGCCTTCGGGCAGCAGGCGGATCGTGTTGCCGTTGACGAACTCCCACGCCGCGTCCTGGATCGCGCTCGGCGAATCCTCGTTGCGATCGCGCACCGTGAGCCGGGCGCCCGACTTGTCCATGCTCGACGCCGCGAACGTGAGCCGCGCGCTCGTCTGTTTGCCGTCGTTGAAGAGGAACTCGTCCCAGACCTGCTGCTCCACGCCTTTCGCGTTCGGCACGTCGAGGCGCAGCAGGTGCGCGGCCTTCGGCAGTCCCGGGATCCAGCCGCTCCACACGACGGTGAAGCCGTGGCGCATCAGGAAACCGTCGCCCGCATGCTCCGGCTGGTCGAGCGCGTTGCTCGCCGGCGTGTCGTTCAGGAGGTGCAGCAGCCGCTTGTTGCCGCGGTTATTGACGTCGTAGAAGAGCGTGCCGTTGCCCTTCGCCCGGTCCGCCGGCGTGAGGATGTCGAAGTCCGCGCTGTACTCCACGCGCCCGCGCGCATTGCGCGGCGCCTTCGCCAGGTCGACGATGATCTTGTTCGCCGGCAGGCTCGGATCGAGCTCGCCGTAGAAACGGCCGGTGATGCGCACATAGGCGCCCACGTCGCCGAACGTCTTGCCGCTGGCGAACGGGCCGCTCGACGTGATCTCGAGCTTCGTCAGCCCCGCCTGCGCAGCGGGCAAACACAACACGGATAACAGATACAGCAGCGCTCTGCTTCGCATACGTCCTCCCCGAGCGCATGATACGGCCGTGCGCAGCGCCGTGTTCATCGCCCTCCTCTTCGTTTTGCCCTGCGGCGCGCAGGATCTTCCCGATCCCGGCCGTCGTTTAAGTCAGGAAGAGCAGAACGCCGATCCGGACAAGCCGAGGCCGCAGAAAGCGGAAAAGCGTCGCCCTGATGAGCGGCGGAACTCAAAAGCGTGCGAGAACGCGCGCATCCACTATCGCCTTTCGTGCGGAACTCCACAGTTTCCGCACTCGAACGGCATGCAATGCGCCGAGGCTTACGCGCTGTACCGGCAAAGCTGTGACTGACCCCGTTTACTGTTTTTCGCCCAGGTCCCAATAGACGCCGGCCATGATGGCG
>DATDCR010000429.1:0-2575 GCA_036524215.1 Burkholderiales bacterium | reverse complement strand
CGGCTGATGCTCGAGACGGCGTCCGGGCGCAAGACGAAGAGCGAGGAATTCGGCTACGGCGAAGATGAATTCGCGCCGTGGACCCTCGGCGCGACGATGTAGTGAAATTCGTGTAGATGAGCCTGGCGGAGATCGCAATCGCAGCGGCGCTCGCCTGGGGCGCGGGATTGCGCGCCTATGCGGTCATCTTCGCCGTCGGGCTCGCCGGCGCGCTCGGCTGGGTCGAGCTGCCCGGACACCTGGACGTCCTGCAGCACCCGATCGTCCTCGCGGCGAGCGGCTTCATGACGCTCGTCGAGTTCGGCGCCGACAAGTTTCCCTGGCTGGACAGCGCATGGGACACGCTTCACGGATTCATTCGCGTCCCTGCGGGCGCGGCGCTGGCGGCGATGGCGTTCGGCGATTCTCCGGCGGCGGTCACCGTCGCGGCCGCGATCCTTGGCGGCGGCGTCGCCGCTGCCATGCATGCTGCCAAAGCCGGCACGCGTGCCGCCATCAATCTCTCGCCCGAGCCTTTCTCGAACTGGGCGGCCTCGATTTCGGAGGACGCGCTCGTGCCGCTTGGCCTGTGGCTTGCGATCGTCCATCCGCTCGTCTTCCTTGTGCTCCTCGCCGCGTGCCTGGTGGCAGCCGCGGTGCTCATCAGGCTGCTGTTGCGCGGCGCGTTGCGCTTGGCGCGCCCGTAGCAGAATGTGGAAAAAGGGAGATACGAATGGACCGCAGACAATTGATCCGTTTGACTGGAGTAGCGGCGGCCGCGGTAGGGGGTGCCGCAGTCGGAGCGGTCGCTGCCCGAGCTGCCGGCGCGTTCCGCTGCGCCGCCACGCCAGCTGCGGTTGCCGTCCAAGCGCCGCCGTCGAAAGGAGTCCCGACCAAACCGCTGCTGACCAATTGCGACGTTTACCGGGCTACCTTCGGGGATTGGAACCCCTGGGTGTCGGATCGAAGGGAGCGCGACTACAGAGCGGACCCGGGAAGGGCAAACGGCGAGTTGTCGAGCAATCCAAAGCTGGTCAAGCGACTTCTAGCTGCCTACCGTCGCACGTTCAAGAAAGAGCATTACGGCGGCATGTGGCGCGGCATCTTCGAGCAGCGCCATCTGCCGATTCACCAGGTGTTCATGGCCGGGGCCGCAGACGAGGCAGAGCGGATCCTGCGCGATCCCGCCAGCTCGGAGCTTCACAACGGCTTTGATACTACGGTTGCTGACTTTACGGCCCAGATCCTGGCGACCGAAGCGGCACCACGGCGTTTCGCCGAAACGTGCAAGATGAAACTGGTAACCCTCGGCGATGCGCTCGGGGTGACGCGCATGGACAACCCGGAGACTTACTGCGCGAGCTTGGAATCACCGCCGGCACCGCAAACCGACGAGCTGTTGGAACGTATCGAGCAGGCGCTTGGGTTGCGCATCGATTTCCCCAACCCCTTCCCGAACGAATTCGGCTTGGCCACCAAGCGAGGGGTCGCCGGCTATCGGGCGATTCATGCTCTCTATCAAGCGCAGCGGATCAAGACCTTGGTTGCCGGCATGCGCAACCCGCGCATTCTCGAGATCGGCGGCGGAACGGGACGAACTGCCTACTATGCTTATCGGCTTGGGCTCAAGAACTACTCGATCGTAGACCTTCCCTTTACCGCAATCTCCCAAGGCTACTTCCTGGGCCGCACACTTGGCCCCGATGCAGTCGCTGCGGACGGCGAACGCGAGCCCCTGGAAGCGATCAAGCTTTATTCCCCGGATACCTTCCTGGCTCGCCGGGAGCGCTACGACCTGATCGTCAACGTCGATTCCCTGACCGAGATAGGGTGGGAAGCAGCTTCGGGCTATTGGAAGGCAATCCGGAGCAGAGCGGCCCGCTTCCTTTCCATCAATCACGAGTCAAACGAGTTCACCGTCCGGCAGCTACCTGGCGCAGCGCCGCAGACGAGATACCCGTATTGGATGCGGCGCGGATACGTGGAGGAGCTTTACGTTTTGTGAGCATGCCGCGCTTCTACGTTGACGGCCTGCTGCGCGCCGGCATGACCTGCGCGCTGCCCGAAGAGAGCGCGCATCACGCGGTGCATGTCCTGCGCCTGCGCACCGGAGAGCCGGTGACGCTTTTCAACGGCCGCGGCGGCGAGTACGCGGGCACCATCGCCTCGATCGAAAGGCTCAAGCTGCTGGTCGACGTGCTTCAGCATCATCCGATCGAGCGCGAGTCGCCGCTGCGAATGGTGCTCGTGCAGGGCGTCTCGGCCGGCGAGCGCATGGACTTCACGGTGCGCAAGGCCGTGGAGCTCGGCGTGGCAGAAATTCATCCGGTTCTCGCCGCCGCCTCGGTGTCGCGCCCGAAGGGCGAGCGCGCCGCGGCTCGGCACGACCATTGGCAGAAGATCGCCATCGCCGCCTGCGAGCAATGCGGCCGCAATCGCATACCGACGGTGCACCCGCTCGTCAGTGCCAACGAGTTCAAGCGCGGCGATGGTATGCAGGTCCTGCTCGCGCCGGGCGCGCAGCTACGATTGTCTCAAGCCTGCAAGAAGGGCGCTGCAGCGTTCACGATCGCCGCCGGCCCAGAAGCCGGCTTCA
>DATDCR010000428.1:0-3133 GCA_036524215.1 Burkholderiales bacterium | reverse complement strand
GAGCTGCTTCATCGAGCCGGCGCGGTAGCCGAGGCCCATCTTCGCCGCCGGGATGCCGAAGCGCGCATCATCGGCCGCGATACGCAGGTCGCAGAGGCTGGCGATGTTCAGCCCGCCGCCCAGGCAATAGCCGCGGATCATGGCGATGGTCGGCTTGTCGCACTCCTTCAGCCGCGCCTGCGCCTTCTGGCCGATCTCGTCGTAGCGCGCGACCTGCTCGGCCGTGGAACGCTCCTTCTCGAACTGCGAGATATCCGCGCCCGAGGCGAAGGCCTTGTCGCCGGCGCCGCTGAGCACGACGACGCGGATCGCGGCATCGGCGGAGAAGTCGTCGAGCACGCGCGGCATCGCCTCCCACATGTCGAGCGAGACGGCGTTGCGCCGCTCCGGATTGTTGAAGACGAGCCACCCCACCGCGCCCTCCTTGCGCGCAAGGAGGCGCTCGGTCAGACGACCCCCTGCGAGCGCAGCTGCGCCACCTCGGCTTCGCTGTAGCCGATCTCGGCGAGGACTTCCGCGGTGTGCTGGCCGATTTCCGGGGTGGCCGTCTTCAGCGTCGCCGGCGTGCGCGAAAGCTTCACGGCCTGGCTGAGGATGCGGATGCGCCCGAGCTTCGGGTGGTCGACCTCGCCCGCCGCGCCAAGGTGCTTGACCTGCGGGTCGGCGAACACCTCGTCCATCTTGTAGATCGGGCCGCAGGGCACGCCGATCTTGTTGAAGATGTCGATCCAATCGGCGGAAGGCCTCGCCGCCAGCGCCTTGTTCATCTCCGCGTTGAGCGGCGCGCGGTTCTTCGCGCGCAGCTCGCTCGTCTTGAAGCGATCGTCTTCGGCGAGCGGGGGGTTGCCGATCGCCGTGCAGACCTTCTTCCACATGCCGTCGCCGGAGGCGGCGACGTTGATGTAGCCGTCCTTCGTCCTGTAGGCGGAGGTCGGCATGCTCGTCGGATGATCGTTGCCGACCTGGCCCGGCACCTCGCCTTTCATCGCGTAGCGAGCGGCCTGGAAATCGAGCAGCGCGATGCCGGCATTGAGGAGCGAGCTCTGGACCCACTGGCCGCGTCCCGAGTGCTCGCGCTCGAGGAGCGCGGTCATGATGCCGAGCGCGGCGAAAAGGCCGGCGCCGACGTCGGCCACGGCGCAGCCGACGCGCATCGGCCCCTCGCCGGGCGCGCCGGTGACGGACATGATGCCGCTCATCCCCTGCGCGATCTGGTCGAAGCCCGGACGATCGCGGTAAGGCCCGTCCTGTCCGAAGCCGGAGATGCTGGCGAGGATGATGCGCGGGTTGATCTTCGCCAGCGACTCGTAGTCAATGCCGAGGCGGAACTTCACGTCGGGGCGGTAGTTCTCCGCCACCACGTCGGCCGTCTTGACCAGCCGCTCGAGCACCGCGCGCGCCCCCGGCAGCTTCAGGTTCAGCGTCATCGAGCGCTTGTTGCGGTGCAGGTTCTGCATGTCGGGACCGAGCCGCGGCCCGCCCATGTTCTCGTTCGGATCGACGCCCGGCGGCGATTCGATCTTGATCACGTCGGCGCCGAAATCGGCGAACTGCTTGACGCAGGTCGGGCCGGCGCGCACGCGCGTCAGGTCTAGAATGCGCAGCCGGGAAAGTGCGGTGGAGGCGGCAATTGCAGGCATAGGAATATTGTAGCGGCGCCGCTGTTTGGCTCGATGTCGGTTCACTCGATCGGAGGAGGGGAAACACCATGAACATGAGAGGCGTATTTGCGATTGCGGCAGTGCTCGCCCTGGCCGCCTGCGCCCAGGTGCGCGACAAGATGCCCGACTGGATGCCGGGCAGCGGCGCGATGAAGGTCAGCCTGACGCCGGCCGAGGAAGTGCCCCCGGCGAAGAGCGCGGCTTCGGGCACCGGGAGCTTCCGCGTCGCGGAGGACGGCAGCATCAGCGGCAGCGTGACGACGACCGGCGTGCAGGGCACGATGGCGCACATCCACCAGGCGGCCAAAGGGCAGAACGGGCCCGTGATCGTGCCGCTCACGAAGAATGGCGACACCTATTCGGTGCCCGACGGGAAGAAATTGACGCCGGCGCAGATGGACGCGCTGAAGGCGGGCAACCTCTACGTCAACGTGCATAGCGATCGCTACAAGGGCGGGGAAATACGCGCGCAGCTGCAGCCCTAGGGCTCCTCTTCGTTGCCGTAACGGCGGCCGCTCAATACCCCGAGCGGCCGCTGCGCTTCGTGGTGCCCCAGGCGGTGGGCAGCGCGACCGACAACATCGCGCGCCTGGTCGCGCCCGAGCTCGCCCGCTTCCTGGGACAGCCGGTCGTGGTCGACAACCGCCCCGGCGGCGCGCTCACCATCGGGATCGACGCGGTCGCCAAGAGTGCGCCGGACGGCTACACGATCGGCATGGGGCCGGTCGGCGCGCTCGCCATCACGCGCCACATGGTGCAGAAGCTGCCGTACGACATCGAGCGAGACCTGCAGCCGGTGGCGCTCATCACTACCGGCTACATGCTCCTCGCGGCCTCGCCGAAGGCACCGTTCAACAACGTGCAAGAGCTGATCGCCTACGCGAAGAGCAACCCGGGCAAGCTCTCCAACGCGTCCTCGAGCAACGGCTCGCCCGGCCACGTCAGCGGCGAGCTCTTCAAGTACATGACCGGCACCGACATCGTCCACGTGCCGTACAAGGGCGGCGCGCCGGCGATCGGCGACCTCATCGCCGGCAACGTGCAGCTCATGTTCGAGAGCACCAATTCGATCGCGCCGCATGTCCGAACGGGTCGGGTGCGCGCGCTCGCCGTCACCGGCGCGCAGCGCTCGCACAGCCTGCCGGACGTGCCGACGATGATCGAGGCCGGCGTGCCGGGGTACGAGGTCACGGCATGGACCGGCGTCATCGCGCCCGCCGGGCTGCCGCGGCCGATCCTCGATCGCCTCAACGCGGCGGTGAATGCCGCGGTGAACGAGCCCGTTGCGAAAGATCGGCTGGCGCAGTTCGGCAGCGAAGGCGGCGGCGGCACGCCGGAGGAGTACGCGGCGCTCATCCGCCGCGATTCGGCGAAGTGGGCCGAGGTGATCCGCCGCTCGGGCGCGAAGATCGACTGATGGCGTACGACCTCGTCATCCGCAACGCCACCGTCATCGACGGCTCCGGTGCGCC
>DATDCR010000427.1:0-3259 GCA_036524215.1 Burkholderiales bacterium | reverse complement strand
CGCCGCGTGCCAGGTTGCGAACATCGTGCCGATGATCGAGCCCGAGGTGCTGCTCGACGGCACCCATACGGCGGAGCGCTCGGAAGAAGTCCATGAAGCGACGCTGCGCGCGGTCTACGCGGCGGTGGCGGCCTACAACGTCTCGGTCGAGCATCTGATCCTCAAGACCAGCATGTGCGTCTCGGGCAAGGACAATCCGCGCCAGGCGAGCGTCGAGGAAGTGGCCGAGCGCACGGTTCGCGTGCTCAAACGCACCGTGCCGGCGGCGCAGCCGGGGATCGTTTTCCTGTCCGGTGGCCAGTCCGATGAGGCGGCGACCGCGCATCTCTCCGCGATGGCGGCGATGAAGAACCTGCCGTGGCCGCTCACCTTCTCCTATTCGCGCGCGCTGCAGAACCCGGCGCTCAAGGCCTGGCGCGGCCAGGCGTCCAACGTGGGCGCCGCGCAGAAGGCTTTCCATCACCGCGCGCACATGAACGGGCTCGCCTGCCAGGGCAAGTGGCGGCCCGAGCTCGAGAAGCAGGCGGCCTGATGCTTTTATTTGAATCAAAAATAGCTTCACTTCCCCGAATCGGGAAAGGGAAGGTGCGCGACATTTACGCGGTCGGCGCCGACAAGATGCTCATCGTGGCGAGCGATCGCCTGTCGGCCTTCGACGTGGTGCTCTCCGATCCGATCCCCGACAAGGGCCGCGTGCTCAACGAGATGGCGAACTTCTGGTTCGGAAAGCTCGGCCACGTGATCCCGAACCAGCTCACCGGCATCGATCCCGCGACCGTGGTCTCCAAGGAGGAGATTCCCCAGGTCGCCGGGCGCTCCGTGGTTGTTCGCAAATTAAAACCCTTGCCAATAGAAGCGGTGGTCCGGGGTTACATCATCGGCTCGGGCTGGAAGGACTACCAGAAGACCGGCAAGGTCTGCGGCATCGAGCTGCCGAAAGGCCTGCAGCAGGCGCAGAAGCTGCCGCAGCCGATCTTCACGCCCGCGACCAAGGCCGAAAGCGGCCACGACGAGAACATCTCGTTCGACGAGACGGTGAAGCTGATCGGCAAGCCCCTCGCCGAGAAGGTGCGCGATGTGAGCATCCGCCTGTACAAGGAAGCTTCCGACTTCGCGGCGGCCAAGGGCATCATCATCGCCGACACCAAGTTCGAATTCGGCCTCGACAAGGACAACCAGCTCGTGCTGATCGACGAGGTCCTGACCGCGGATTCCTCGCGCTTCTGGCCGGCGGACTCCTACAAGGTCGGCATCAGCCCGCCTTCCTTCGACAAGCAGTACGTGCGCGACTACCTCGAGACGCTCGACTGGAACAAGACGCCGCCCGCGCCGAAGCTGCCGGCCGAAGTGATCCGCAAGACATCCGAGAAATATCGCGAGGCGCTCGAGCGCCTGACGGGGAGGAAGCTCTCGTGATCGGGATTGTGATGGGCTCGACCTCCGACTGGGAGACGATGAAGGCGGCGGCGAAGGTGCTGGAGGAGTTCGGCGTGCCTTACGAGGCTAGGGCCATGTCGGCCCACCGCACGCCCCACGCGGTGGGCGAGTGGGCGACGAACGCGGCGAAGAACGGCATGAAGGCGATCATCGCCGCGGCCGGCGGCGCCGCGCATCTCGCCGGCGTGGTCGCGGCCCATACCACGCTGCCGGTGCTCGGCGTGCCGATGCCTTCGAAGCACCTGCAGGGCCTCGACTCGCTGCTTTCCACGGTGCAGATGCCGAAAGGCATTCCGGTCGCGACATTCGCCATCGGCGATGCGGGCGCCGCCAACGCCGCGCTCTTCGCCGTTGCAATTCTTTCTCTTGGGGATCAGAAATTGGCACAAAAGCTAGTCGACTTCCGCCGCAAGCAGACCGAGACGGTCCTCAGCACACCGCCGCTCAAGCTGTGAACAACGAGGTCCGGCGCGCGGCCGAGATCCTGCGGCGCGGCGGCCTCGTTGCCTTTCCCACCGAAACGGTCTATGGCCTCGGCGCCGACGCCTCGAATGCGGCGGCGATGAAGAGGCTCTACGAGGTGAAGCGGCGGCCGCCCGACCATCCGGTCATCGTGCATTTTGCTTCCGCCGAGCAGGCGTTCACGTGGGGGCGCGAGATTCCGGAGGCGGCAAGGATCCTTGCGCGGCGCTTCTGGCCCGGTCCGCTGACCTTGATCCTCAAGCGCTCGACGCAGGCGAAAGATTTCGTCACCGGCGGCCAGGACACCGTCGGGGTGCGCGTGCCCTCGCATCCCGTTGCCCATGCTCTTCTCGCGACGTTTGCCGGAGCGATTGCCGCGCCCTCCGCCAACCGCTTCGGCCATGTCTCGCCGACAACGGCCGCGCACGTGCGCGCCGATCTCGGCGGGGACGTCGATCTCGTGCTCGAAGGCGGCGAGAGCGAGGTCGGCATCGAATCCACCATCGTCGATGTCGCCGGGCCTTCGCCGACGTTGCTCAGGCCGGGACGTATCTCCAGGCAGGAGTTGGAAGCCGCGCTCGGCACCTCGGTCGCGGAAAAATCCGCCGAATCGCCGCGCCACTCCGGCGGGCTCGAGCGCCACTATGCGCCGCGCACGCCCGCGCGGCTCGTGGCGACGCACGAGCTCGACCGGGAAATCGCGCGCCTGCGCGAAAAGGTTGCGGTGCTTGCATTCTCGCGGCCCGACGAGCGCGTCGATTTCTGGCTGCGGATGCCGCGCGATCCGCACGCTTATGCGCACAAGCTCTATGCCGCGTTGCGCGAGCTCGACAGCGCCGGCTGCGAAGCCATCCTGATCGAAGCGCCGCCGGAAGCGCCGGAATGGGCGGCCGTGCGGGATCGTCTGCAGCGCGCCTGCGCGTAAGATCGCGGCATGAGAGCCGTCGTGCTGCTCGGCCTGCTCTCCGCCTCCTGCACGTATGTGCAGATAAGCCCCAATAGCACTGCCGCAGGGCTGCAGGTGGACGTAGGCCGTAATGTCGCCGCCGCCATCGTGGCCGGCGTGCTCGTTTCGGCGGCGGTGCAGGACGCGCAGACGCCGGCGACGGGAAGTCCGCTGACGCCGCCCATGGATCCGAACCGGTTGGTCAGCGAGCAGGACTGCACGAAGCCGGTCGATCCACTGGGAAATCTCCGCTGCAAATAAATAGGGTCAGATCAACATTTCCTGAGCTGCGCGTAGCCGGAAATGTTGATCTGACCCTATTTACCTCTTGACCGGGCCGGGACGGCCGTCCTCGACCACGAAGGTGGCGAGTGTCCGGCAAGGCGCATCGCGCGTCTGCACGCTCTGCATGGC
>DATDCR010000426.1:0-9626 GCA_036524215.1 Burkholderiales bacterium | reverse complement strand
CATCCCGGCACTATCGGTGCGGCCGGCGCGAGCAGCAGTGCGCAGTTCGACAGTCTCGATAAGAACAACGACGGCAACCTGGATCCGACCGAAGCTCAAGCGATCCCTTGGCTGCAACAGAACTTCAGCCAGTACGACACGGACCACAACGGCAAGATCGGAAAGGACGAGTTCGCCGCGGCTCAGAAGGCGCAGCCCGCGGCCAGCGGTGGCACCGGCATCGGCGGCTTCTTCGGCCGCAACCGATGAGACTGAAGACCTAGAGCGTTTGACGAAACGGCGCATTCTCCGCATCGGAGAACGCGCCGGTTCGCACCAGTTAGCTTGGCGGAGTGAGAGGGATTCGAACCCTCGATACGGGTTTTGCCCGTATAACGCCTTAGCAGGGCGCCCCCTTCGGCCACTCGGGCATCACTCCGGAGGAAGCGGCATTCTACAAAACAAACCCCCGCTTTAAGGCGGCTTTTTCGCCCCCGGCGGGTGATGCGCGCGGCCTATCCCGCGCCCGGCGGTACGCGCCTTGCAGATTGGGCCCTGTGCCTGCTCAATCCAAGAAGGTCGTCTACGCCGCGCTGGGCGGCAATCTTCTCATCGCCCTGACCAAGTTCATCGCCGCGGGATTGACCGGCAGCTCGGCCATGTGGGCCGAAGGCGTGCATTCGGTCGTCGACAGCGGCAACCAGGTCCTGCTGCTCTACGGGATGCGCCGCGCGCAGCGGCCGCCCGATGCACGCTTCCCGTTCGGCTACGGCAAGGAGGTCTACTTCTGGAGCTTCGTGGTCGCGCTGCTCGTCTTCTCCACCGGCGCCGGGCTCTCGCTCTACGAGGGCGTACAGCATCTCCACCATCCGGCGACGATCGAGAATCCGATCATCAATTACGTCGTGCTCGCGATCGCCATGCTCGTCGAGGGCGCATCGTGGCGAGTGGCCTATCGGCAGCTGCGCCGCGCCAAGGGCGAGCGCGGCCTGGTCGAGACGGTGAAGCGCGGCAAGGATCCGTCGCTCATCGCCGTCTTCTTCGAGGACAGCGCCGCCCTCGCCGGCCTGGCCGTCGCCTTCGTCGGCATCGCGTTGTTCCAGATCACGGGCAATGCGCTATTCGATGCCGGCGCATCCATCGTCATCGGCTTGATCCTTGGCGGGACCGCAGCCTGGCTGGCGTTCGAAACCAAGGGCCTGCTGATCGGCGAAAGCGCCAACCGCGAGGTCGTCGCCGAGATCAAGCGCCTCGCCGAGCGCTACCCGGAGGTGGAGAAGGTGAACGAGGTGCTGACGATGCACATGGGGCCGGAGTACATCCTCGCCAACATCAGCGTAAACATCGCCTGCAACGTGCCGAGAACGCGGGCACACGCGATCATGGACGAGCTCGACGAGCGCATCAAGCGCGCCGACCCGCGGGTGAAGCGGGTCTTCATCGAGTCGCAGAACGTCTGCTAGGCCGGCTCCGGCGTCGTCTCTTTGTCGCACATCGGGCACCACGTGCCCTGGCGTATTGAATTCGCAATCGCATGCCATTCATGACCGGCGGCGCAGCGCCAGCGCAGCTTCGTCTGGCTGTTGACGTACTCCTCGGCGACCAATTGCCCGCCGCGCGTAGCGGCCAGCCGGGTGAGATCGTCGATCGACTTGCGCCGCCGCTCGGCGGCGCAATAGCGGCACCAATGGCCCTGCCGCACGGAGTGCGGGATGGCGTACCAGCGGTGACCTTCGCGGCACTGCCATTGCAGCGGCACGAGAATCCCTTCGTACGAAGCGCTCAGGCAAACGCCGCCCTGTTCGGCGGCGAGCTCACGCATGAGTTCGATCGTCAGTTTTTTTGGCATGCTGTCCCCCCTTTCGACGGTTAGTGAACCGTCGCCGCTACGATGAACACGAAGGCCAGTGCCGCCGCGGCTGCACGCTCATGCACGCAATACGCGGCGGCGGCGATGTCCGAGCGCGCGAAGCGTTTCCCGCGTTCGACCTTCCCCTTCTCCCCCGGCAGCTCATCCAGGACGTCCTGATGAGCGAGGAACAAGAGTCCCCCGTAGAGCAGCAGCGCAATCGAAACCCCCTGTCCGATCGCAGCAAGCATGGCCTCCCTCCCTTGAGAAGCTCATTTGAAAAGCTCATGCATTGAACCGTGGCCCCTTCCACCGCTCAATGATGCAAACGTATTAATCCTTTTGTTTCCCCGGTAACAGATTAGGGGGGACTTAGCTAAGTCAGCAAGCTTTCGGCGTCGCGCTTGCAAAACACAACAACCTGTCAGCCAGATGAAAGGCGAACCGGGGCGCCAGCTCCACCACGGTAGAGTTACGCATGCGTTGCGTACTGCTGCTGTGCATCATGCTCGGCGCCTGCGCGCCGATGACGGAATCCCAGTGCCGCGGCGCCGATTGGGCGCAGCTCGGCGAGCGCGACGGCATCTCGGGCGACCGGCCGCGCATCGAGGTCTATGCGCACCAGTGCGGCCAGTACAACCTGCGCGCGGCGGAGAAGGACTACCTGGACGGCTGGTGGCTCGGCAACGCGGAATTCGAGCGCCGCACGGGCGGCATGGACGCCGCCGACTGAACTAGGCCTGCTCGAGCTCGAAGGCCTTGTGCAGCACGCGCACGGCGAGCTCGGTGTACTTCTCCTCGATCACCACCGTAATCTTGATCTCGGAAGTCGAGATCATCTGGATGTTGATGCCCTCCTCCGACAGCGTGCGGAACATCTGCGCCGCGATGCCGGCGTGCGAGCGCATCCCCATGCCGACGATCGAGATCTTGGCGATGCGATCGTCGCCGCTCACGTCGCGGCACTTGATGTGAGGCTGGACCTGCCCCTTGAGCAGCTTGATCGCGCGCGCGTAGTCGTTGCGATGCACCGTGAACGAAAGATCGGTCATGCCGTCGACGCCGACGTTCTGCACGATCACGTCGACGTCGATGTTGGCGTCGGCGATCGGCCCGAGGATGGCGTAGGCGATGCCCGGACGATCGGGCACGTCGTGCACCGTGATCTTGGCTTCGTCGCGCGCGAACGCGACGCCGGAGATGACTGGTTTTTCCATGGTGATGTGAGGATCTTCCTCGAAGGTGATCAGGGTGCCGGCGCGCGCTTCCTCGCTCACCGGCAGCAGCGGATCGGTCAGGCTGGAAAGCACGCGCGTCGGCACCCGGTACTTGCCGGCGAACTCGACCGAGCGGATCTGCAGCACCTTGGAGCCGGCGCCCGCCATCTCGAGCATTTCCTCGAAGGTGATGGTCTTCAGGCGCCGCGCCTCGGGCACCAGGCGCGGGTCGGTGGTGTAGACGCCGTCGACGTCGGTGAAGATGTGGCACTCGTCGGCCTTGAGCGCCGCGGCGATCGCGACCGCCGAGGTGTCCGAGCCGCCGCGGCCGAGGGTGGTCACGTTGCCGTGCTCATCCACGCCCTGGAACCCGGCGACGACCACCACGCGCCCTTCGGCGAGGTCCTTGCGGATCGGCGTCTCGTCGATCGAGCTGATGCGCGCCTTGGTGAAGGCCGAGTCGGTGACGATCTTCACCTGCCAGCCGGTATAGCTTTTCGCCGGCACGCCGAGCTCGAGCAGCGCCATCGCCAGGAGCCCGATCGTCACCTGCTCGCCGGTCGAAGCGACCACGTCGAGCTCGCGCGGATCGGGATGCGGCTGGATGTCCTTGGCGAGCGCGATCAGGCGGTTCGTCTCGCCGGCCATCGCCGAAGGCACCACGACCAGATCGTGGCCGGCGGCGCGCCACTTCGCCACGCGGCGCGCGACATTGCGGATGCGCTCGATCGACCCGACCGACGTGCCACCGAATTTTTGAACGACCAGCGCCATTTCCGCGACCGGAGAAAGGCGCGAATTTTACAGGATGCGACTGAACCAGAGCAGAGAAAGACCGCCGGCAAGGAGAGCGAGAATCGCTGCGGCGGCCGTGAAGAGCGCGGTGATCTCCGTCTGCTTCTTCTCCATCACCAGCTTCGAGTTCAGTCCCTGGTAGATCTTCTTGAGATCGGGCGCGTTGCCGGCGAAGAAATATTCGCCGCGCGTCAGATCGGCGATCACCTTCAACGCGTCCTCGTCGAGGCGCACGCGAATCGACCAGCCCTCGCCCGTCAGGATCTGGCCGTCGGGCGTTCCGACCCCGACAGTGAACACGCGCACGCCGCGCTCGGCGGCGAGGCGCGCCGCGTCCACCGGATCCGGGCCGGTCGTGGTCTGGCCGTCGGTGAGAAGGATCACCACCGCGGACTTGTACGAGCCGGGCGGCACCGGCTTTACCTCGGATTTCTTCGGCTGGTGAAGCGCGCGCGAGCCGCCGGCGGCGGCGCTTTGCATGCTCGCGGGCATGACATCGAATTCCTGGTCCGGGAAGAGCGCCTTGAGGGAAACGAGGATGCCGCTGCCGACGGCGGTCGCATTCTGAAGCTGCAACTGCTCGATGGCGTTCAGGACGTCTTCGCGATTGGGCGTCGGCGGCTGCACGAGCGCGGCGCTGCCGGCAAAGGCGACGAGTCCGATGCGGGTAGAGCGGGGCGTCTCGTTGACGAAAGCGCGCGCGGCGGCCTGCGCCGCGGCGAGGCGCGTGGGCTTCACGTCGTCCGCGCGCATGCTTCCCGACACGTCCATCGCCAGGATCACCGTCTCGTGCTGTGACGGCAGGGTCACCATGGCGGCCGGCCGCGCGAGCGCGAAGATCATGATCGCGAGCGCGCCGAGGAACAGCAGCGGCGGCACGTGGCGGCGGATGCCGGGACCCTTTCCGAGCGCCGCCTTGACGAGCGCGAGATTGGAATACGCGATCGCCGCCTTGTTCCGGCGACGCAGGCTGAGCCAGTAGAGCAGCGCAAGCACCGGCACGCCGGCGAGCAGCCAGAGCGCTTCGGGCGAGAGGAACGTCATGCTCAGAACGGCGGCAGCCCGGCCGCGCCGGCGGCGAGCTCGATCGGCACCGCGAAAGCGATGCCGGCAAAGCCGCCCTTCTCCGTCGGGCTGAGGATCGCGGTGACGATGCCGATCACCTCGCCGGCCGCGTTGACGAGCGGGCCGCCGGAGCTGCCGGGATTCGCCGCCGCGTCGAACTGGATGAGATTGGAAAGGCGCCGCTCGCCGTCGGGCGACTGGTATTCGCGGCGCAGGCCCGAGATCACGCCATGCGAGACCGAGGGCCCGATGCCGAAGGGGAAGCCGACCGCGGTCACATGCTCGCCTTCCAGCAGGTGCTTCGCCGAGCGAAGCGTGGCGGCCTGCAGATCATCGGGAATGCGCTCCGCCTGCAATACGGCGAGATCGTGTTCAGGCTGCGTAGTGATGACGGCGGCATCCGACTCGAGCCCGTCCTGGAACTGCACGCGCACGCGGTCCGCGCCGGCAACCACGTGCAGGCTGGTGAGGATCACGCCGCGATCGATGATCACGACGCCGCTGCCGCTGGCGTGGCGGGCTTTCTCTTCGTACCCGACACCGTCGCCTTCGGCGCCGTGGCCGGTGGCGCGCACTCGCACGATGGAGCCCTGCACTGCCTGGTAGGCCTTGATGGCGGGCGAAGGCAAGGGCTTCGTCTCGAGCGTGCGCGCGACCGCCTGGTCGATGTCGTCCTGGGTGATCTGCGGCGCCGGTGCGCCGGTCAGGATGGCGTGCATCGCCACCAGCGCCACCACGAGCGCGGCGCCGGCGATGAAGAGCAGAGACTTCTCGTGACGCGTGTAGAGCGAGCGCCACGACGGCTTGCGGGATTCGGTGACGCGATCAACCGCGATCGGCCCGACGGGCTTCCTTACAGAAGCGCTGTAAAAGCCCTTTCTCATGTTCCGTGTGCTCGCACCAATAATCTCGACCGCCAGCCGGGGCGCCAGTTCTGGCGCAGGCTGCGCGCTCCATAGGCCGACCAGTAGCAATTCTTGAACCGCTCACGGATAGTCGACGAGGCGCGGTGCGTTTTCGGGCAGCGGAATAAACTCGGTCTCCCCCGCGATCGAGGCAAACCGGCCGTCTTTCCAGTCGGCGGCAGCCCGCGCCAGGCGATCTTTGCTGCTCGCGACGAAATTCCACCAAAGCAAGCGCTCGCCATCGAGCGGCTCGCCGCCGAAGAGCAGGACGCGTGCGCCCGAAGCCGTCGAAATGCTGACGCTCTCTCTTGCCGCAAAGACGAGCATCTGGCCGCTGTCGAAGCGCTTTCCTTCAAAGTCGATTGTGCCTTGCACGACGTACGCGGCCCGCTCGCTGTAGTCGAAGCGCAGCGCCATGCGCGCGCCGGTCGCGAGCTGCGCGTCCGCGTAGAACATCGGGCTCCTCGTCGGAACCGGCGAACGCTCGCCACCGCATGCGCCGAGAATCAGGCGCGTCTCGACGCCGTCGTGCGTCCACTGCGGTAGTCGCGTGCCCGGCATGTGAAGAAACTCGGGTGCCGCCTCCTCGTCCGCCTGCGGCAAGCCAACCCAGGTCTGGATGCCGAACAACCGATGACCGGACGCGCGCAGCTCGGGCGACGTGCGCTCGGAGTGCACGATGCCGCGGCCGGCCGTCATCCAGTTCACGTCCCCGGGGCGGATCGGCTGCACGCTGCCGAGGCTGTCGCGATGCAGGATCTCGCCCTCGAAGAGGTACGTCACCGTGGCGAGGCCGATGTGCGGATGCGGGCGCACGTCGAGGCCTTTTCCCGGCGCGAGCGTGACCGGGCCCATCTGGTCGAAGAAGACGAAAGGCCCGACCGCCCGCTTGTGCATGGCGGGCAGGGCGCGGCGCACCTCGAAGCCGTCGCCGAGGTCGCGCGTGCGGGGGATGATCAGGGTATCCAGCATGTAGGACAAAATAGCACCGTGCTGACGCTTTCCTCGCCCTCGGGCGACATCGCCCACGTCATCCAGCTCGCCATCGCGCCCGTGTTCCTGCTCACGGCGGTCGGCACGCTTCTCAATGTGCTCGTCAATCGGCTGGGGCGCTCCGTCGACCGCCGGCGGCTCCTTGTCGCCGAGCTGCCGAAGCTTCAAGGCCCGGTGGCAAGCGATGCGCAGGCGGAGCTGCGCTTCGTGCACCGCCGCGTGCGGCTGATCTACAGCGCCATTCTGCTCGCCGTGCTGTGCGCCCTCCTCATCTGCCTGCTGATCGGCATCGCGTTCATCGATGCGCTCGTGGCGGCGGACCTTTCGCGCCTCGTAGCGGCGCTCTTCGTGCTCGCCATGGTGGCGCTGATCGGCAGCCTTGTCCTGTTCCTGCGCGAGATCTATCTCGGCGTCAACACCGTCGCGTGCGCGATCCGCTAGCGCTATATCCTTGAGGCCATGGCCAAGCTAAGACACATCGCGATCACCGTGCCCGATCCGGAAAAGGCCGCGGATTTCTACATCAAGGCATTCGGCCTGCGCCGCGTCGGCAAGACCGACTGGGAGGGCGCGCACGGCGTGTATCTCACCGATGGCGTGATGAACCTCGCGCTGCTCCATTACAAGAAGGAGGAGTTTGCCGGCAAGCGCGGTCGCGACTACGTCGGCGTGCATCACTTCGGCTTCATCGTCGACGATGTCGCGGCGACGGCGACGGCGATCGAGGCAGCAGGCGGCAAGTACTGGATGGGCGAGCCGGTGAACGGCACCGGGTTCTATGAAGTGAAGTACCACGACCCCGACGGCGTGGCGTTCGACATCACGGCGAACGGCTGGACCGGCGCAGCCAAGGACTGAGAGGACACCGCGTGGCCCGACCGCCTTTCCATGCCGACCATGTCGGCAGCCTGCTGCGCCCGGCCGAGCTGCGCGAGGCGCGCGCCAAGGCGAAGGCCGGCGCGATCGCCGGCGAGCAACTGAAAGCCGTTGAAGACCGCTGCATCGCCGAAGCGGTGAGGAAACAGGAAGAGATCGGCCTGCAGTCGATCAGCGACGGCGAGTTCCGCCGCGATTACTGGCACCTCGATTTCCTCAAGCAGCTCGACGGCATCGAGCTCGTGCCGGTGAAGAGCGCCGTGACGTTCAACGCCGAGGACGTGCCGCCGATGGCCGCCGTGACGGGCAAGGTCGGCTGCTCGCGGCCGATCATGACGGATCACTTCGCTTTTCTCCGGAAGACGGCCTCGAGGACCCCGAAGTTCACCATGCCCTCGCCAGGCACAGCCCACATGCGCGGCGGCCGCAACGCGATCTCGCGAACTGTCTATCCGGATCTTGGCGAATTCTGGGTGGATATCGGCGCGGCTTACCGCGCCGCGATCCGCCAGCTTTACGACGCCGGCTGCCGCTACCTGCAGCTCGACGACGTCGGCTTCTCGTATCTTTGCGACGCGAAGGTGCGCGAGAACTTTCGCAGGAACGGCGACGATCCCGCCGATTTGCCTCTCGCCTACGCGAACGCGATCAACGCCGCCCTGGAAGGCAAGCCACAGGACCTGGCGGTGACGATGCACACCTGCCGCGGCAATTTCCGCAGCACGTGGTTCGCCGCCGGCGGCTATCAGGACGAGGTCGTGGCCGCGATGTTCGGCGCCCGCGTCGACGGATTCTTCATGGAGTACGACAGCGAGCGCGCCGGCGGCTTCGAGCCGCTGCGCCTGCTGCCGAAGGGAAAGAAGCTCGTCATCGGCCTCGTCACCACCAAGTCCGGCGCGCTCGAAGCGAAGGACAGCCTGAAGCGGCGCATCGACGAGGCATCGAAATATGTGCCGCTCGAGAACCTCTGCCTCTCGCCGCAATGCGGGTTCTCGAGCACGCACCACGGCAACCTGCTCACCGAGGACGAGCAGTGGCGCAAGCTCGCGCTGATCGTCGAGGTGGCGGGCGAGGTGTGGCATTGAAAAACCGAGCGGCCACCCTCATCTGCGGACGATGAAAACCCGCACCGTAGAACGCCTGATCCGCTCCATCCCGGCTTCCGACGGCGCCGGCGTGAAGCTGCGCCGCAGCCTCGGCCAGTCGCCCCATGCCAGGCTCGACCCGTTCCTCATGCTCGACGAGTTCTCCTCCGACGACGCGGCGGACTACATCGCCGGCTTCCCGTCGCATCCGCATCGCGGGTTCGAGACGGTGACCTACATTCTCGACGGACACATGCTGCACGAAGACCATCTGGGCAACAAAGGCAACCTGAAATCCGGCGGCGTACAGTGGATGACGGCCGGGCGCGGCATCATCCATTCGGAGATGCCGCAGCAGGAGCGCGGGCGCATGCGCGGCTTCCAGCTCTGGATCAACCTGCCGGCGAAAGAGAAGATGAAGCCGGCGCGCTACAAGGACCTGCAGGCCTCGGACATTCCAGAGGTCGCGTTGGCGGATGGCGGGAAAGTGCGCGTCATCGCAGGCGAGTACGGCGGCGCGAGCGCGCCGGTGGCATGGACGGCGACCGATGCGACGTATCTGGACGTGCACCTCGCCGCGGGCGGCAGGTTTGAGATGCCGATGAAGGACGGCTACAACGCCTTTGCCTACATATATGAAGGCGCGCTCGACGGCATCGAGCCGCACGCCGCGGCGGTCTTCTCTTCGCAAGGGGATATCGAGCTGAAGACGCAGCAAGGCGCGCGCTTCCTGCTGCTAGCCGCGCGGCCGATCGGCGAGCCCGTGGTGCAGTACGGCCCGTTCGTCATGAATACGCGCGAAGAGATCGAGCAGGCGATCCGCGACTACCAGAGCGGCCGGCTCGCCGCCTGATTAAACGGT
>DATDCR010000425.1:0-6973 GCA_036524215.1 Burkholderiales bacterium | reverse complement strand
TTTCATTTGAACGGGAATCCCGCCTGCCGGACCTGCGCCTGCAGGGCGTCCATCGCGCCTTTGACCGCCTGGGGGTCACCGCGCACGCCGAGCTCGACGTGGATGCGCGAACCGTCGGCCCCCATCGACGGCAGGCTGAATACCTTGATGCCCGGGAAGGCAGCCTCGACCGATTGCATCGCCGGGATCAACTGGCTTTCGCCCGCTTCGAAGACGAGGATCGAGCCCTCTGCCCACTTCTGCGCGTCGAAGCGATCCCGATAGTGTGTATCGAGCACCCATTCCACCATCGGCCATGCCATCTGCGGGAAGCCCGGCACGAAGTGATGCTCGCGCAAAGAAAAGCCGGGAATGCGATTGACCGGATTGGGGATGATGCTCGCCCCTTCGGGAAACTCGCCCATCTGCAGGCGCTGCGGCGTCACTTCCATGCCGGGAAAGCGGGCCCGGATCTCGCGCTCGGCCTGCGCATGCAGCCGCAGCGGCACGCCGAGCGCCTTGGCGGCGCATTGCCGCGTATGGTCGTCCGGCGTGGCGCCGATGCCGCCGAAGCTGAACACCACGTCGCTCGAGGCAAAGCTGCGCTCGAGCGCCGTGGTGAGACGCGCCGGATCGTCGCCGAGGTAATGCGCCCAGGCGAGGCGCAGGCCGCGCTTCTTCAGCGCACCGATCAGGAAGCCGAGATGCTTGTCCTCGCGCTTGCCGACCAGGAGCTCGTCGCCGATGATCAGTGCGCCGAACACGAGCGGCTTTGCCTTTCACGCGGCTTCATGCGGCCTTGCCTTTCACGCGGCTTCATGCGGCCTTTTTTGCCCAGCGCTCGAGTTCTTCGAGCCCGCCGATGTGCTGCCCGTTGATGAACACCTGCGGAACGGTACCACGCCCGGTAATCGCTCCCACGACGCGAGACCGGTCGCTGTGGTCCAGTTTCACCTCGCTGTACTGGTAGCCCAGGTCCTTGAGCAGCTTCTTCGCCTTGGCGCAATAGCCGCAGCCTTCCCGCGTGAGAATCGCCACCTGGTCCGGCTTGCGGGCCTTCGGATTGATGTAGGCGAGCATCGTGTCGGCATCCGACACCTCGAACGGGTCGCCCGGCTTCTCCTGCTCGACGAACATCTTCTCGATCACCCCGTCCTTGACGAGCATCGAGTAGCGCCACGAACGGCGGCCGAAACCGAGCTCCGTCTTGTCGACCAGCATGCCCATCTGCTCCGTGAACTCGCCATTGCCGTCCGGCAACATGAGGAGGTTGCCGCACTCCTGCGTGCGAGCCCATTCGTTCATGACGAAGGCATCGTTCACGGAGATGCAGACGATGCGGTCCACGCCATTGGCGAAGAATGCCGGCGCCAGCTCGTTGTAGCGAGGCACGTGCGTCGACGAGCAGGTCGGCGTGAAGGCGCCGGGCAGCGAGAAGGCGACGACCGTCTTGCCCTTGAACACCTCGTCAGTCGTGATCGGCTTCCAGTCGCTTTCGGTGCGGGCGCGAAACGTGACCTGGGGGATTCGTTGTCCTTCGCGGTTCGGGAACATGGTGCTTTCTCCAGTGCAAAATGGGAATGACCCAGTCTAGGAAGCCGCGTTCCCGCGATCCAATGATTTCTTTGGATACGCACGATAGGCGCGGCTTATCCGGCCGGCCGCTCGGACTGCAGAGCGCCAAGCAGGTAATGGATGAATGCGAGCGCGAACACCACGGGCGCGAAGAAACCCGCGATCGGCACGTAGGCGGCAAGAGCCAGCAACAGGCCGAGAACGTAGAGGCCGCCGCGCCGGCGGCGGAACAAGGTGGCCCTCTCGGCTCGATCGGCATGCGCTGCCAGGGCGTCGTAGCGCAGAAGGCGCTGATTGACCCAGGCCAGGATCGCCAGCGGAATGACCGGCCACAGCGGCGGGAAAAGCCACAGCGGCAGGCTGAGCGTGCCGAGCGCCAGGAGCCCGAGCAGCGCAGCCACGCTGTTCCAGGCGCTGCCGATCATGCCGCCGCCCTGGCGGCGCTCGAGAGACGGGAATGAACGCTGCGCCACGTAATCGACCATTTTTTCCATGCCGAAGATGCTGAGGATGACGAGCGCGGTGAGGTAGACGAGCGGCACGAAGGCGAGAAAGAGCAGGACATTGGCCGCGACGAGCGCCGCCGTGCCGAGGTCGAAATGCGTCCAGGCAAGCGCGAATTCGAGTCCGCGCCGCAGCCAGGCGGCGATGCGCTGCGCCAGGCTGCCCCAAAGAAAGATCGCTGCGCTACCCCAGAGCGCGAGCGCGACCAGCATGGGCCACAGCATCAGCCACAGCATGCGCGGGTGAAACACATTGGCGATGCCGTACAGCAAGGATCGCATCACGCTCATCGGTGCAGGCCCTGCCACATTTTCGTCAGCCGCTTGATCGACACGGGGACCGGTGTGCGCAATTCCTGCGCGAAAAGCGAAACGCGCAGCTCCTCGAGCAACCAGCCGAACTGCTCCAGCTCCGGCGTCACCGTACCATTGCGCGCGCGCACGGCGAGCAAGCGCCGGTAAGGCTGGTCGATGCCGGCAATCTCGCCCGCCAGGCGCTGGTCGCGAGCCGGATCCGCGCGCAGCTTGTCCAGCCGCAACGCCGCCGCCTTCAGGTAGCGTGGCAGGTGCTGCAGCCGTTCCCACGGCGTACGCGCAAGCCAGCCCGACGCCAGCAGCCGGCCGAGCTGGTCGCGGATCTCCGCGGCCGGCTTGGGGAAGGCCTTTTCCGCGCCGTTGAGCTTCTTTTCCAGCGCCATGCGCTCGGCGTGGATGCTCGCGGCCGTGCGCGAGATTTCCTGCGCCACCAGGGTGAAGCGACGGCGACCTTCTTCGAGACGGCGCGCGAAGTCCGCTTGCGTCATCGGCAGCGAATCGGCGATGAAGACGCGATCGAGCGCCGCCCGGATCACGTCCTCCTTCAGCGGCGCGAGCACGATATCGCGCGCCAGGGCGCGCTCGAGGTCGCGGATGCGATCGCGAAACGCGATCGCGAACAGGCGCCGCACCCCGTCGGCATGCGCAGCGCGCGCCTGCTCCGGAGAATCGAAGACCTGGAGCGTCACGCCGTCGTGCACGTCGACCAGGCCGGGATAGCCGACCAGCGTGCGGCTGCCGCGCTCGATCTCCATGATCTCGGGCAGGTCGCCCATCGTCCAGCCGGTGTAGCGCGCACCTTCATCGAGCGGAGCCTCGTCCTGCAGCAGCGCTTTCGTCTCCTCGCCGAGCTCGCGCTTGAGCTGCGCCAGGTCGCGGCCCATGGCGCGCTGGCGGCCTTCGTCGTCGACGACGCGGAAGTTCATGCGCAGGTGCGGCGGCACCGCGTCGGCACGCAACGCATCGACGGGCACGTCGAGGTTGAACTCGGCGCGCACGTAGCGCGCGAGCGCGGTGGAAAGGGACGCGTCCGACGCCGGCACGGCGGCGACGAACGCATCGGCAAAGTCGTCGAGCGGACCCAGCTTGTGACGCAGCCGCTGCGGCAGGGCCTTGGCGAGGGCGCGCACCTTCTCCTTCAGCAGCCCCGGCACGAGCCACTCGGTGCGCTGCACCGGTACCTGGTTGAGGAGCGCGAGCGGCACGCTCATCGTCACGCCGTCGCGCGCAGAGCCCGGCTCGAAGTGGTACTCGAGGGCGAAGCGGTTCGGCCCGAGGTCGAGACGCGGCGGGAAGTTGTCCGTGGTGATGCCGGCCGCTTCGTGCCGCATCAGCTCCTGGCGCGAAAGATGAAGCAGCCGCTTGTCGTCGCGCTCGGCCCGCACGCGCCATTGCTCGAAAGCCGCCGCGGTGTAGACGTGCGCCGGCACGCGCTGCTCGTAGAAGGCGTGGATCAGCTCCTCGTCCACCAGGATGTCCGGGCGCCTGGACTTGTGCTCGAGCCGCTCGATCTCGGCGACCAGGCGCCGGTTGTGCGCGAGAAACGGCGCCCGCGTCTCGAGCTCGCCGTGCACGAGCGCGGAACGCAGGAAGATCTGGCGCGCCGCCGCGGGATCGATCGGGCCGTACGCCACGCGGCGGTTCGTGTACACCGGCAGGCCATAAAGCGTGCCACGCTCGAGCGCCACGACTTCGCCCCGGCGTGCATCCCACTGCGGCTCGTATTGCTCGCGGCGCATGAGGTGGCCGCCGATCTCCTCGAGCCAGCGCGGCTCGATGCCGGCGACGGTGCGCGCGTAGAGGCGCGAGGTTTCCACCAGCTCGGCGGCGGCGACCCAGCGACCGGCCTTCTTCGCCCACGATCCCGGATGGATCCAGAACTTGATGCCACGCGCGCCGGTATAGCTAGCGTCCGGATCATCGCGCAAGCCGATGTTGCCGAGCAGACCCGCCGTCAGCGCGCGATGGATGGCGCGGTAGCCTTCCGGTTTCTCCGGATCGACGGAGGATTCCGGCCAGCGCAGCTCGCGCAAGCTGCGCTCGAGCTGATGCGCCACGTCGCGCCACTCGCGCATGCGCGGAATCGACAGGAAATTCTCACGGCAGGACTTTTCCATCTTGTGCTCGAAGAGCGCGGCGAGCTTGAGGTACGAAAGGAAATCCGAGCGCTCGTGGGCAAAGCTGGCGTGGCGCTCGTCGGCCGCGGCCGCCTTGTCCAGCGGCCGCTCGCGCGGATCCTGGATCGCGAGCGCGGAAGCGATGAGGCGCACCTCTTTCAGGCATTTCTCGTCGCGCCCGCCGATGAGCATGCGGCCGACGCGCGGATCGAGCGGCAGGCGCGCGAGCTCTTCTCCGATGCTCGTCAGCTCGTGCGCCTCGTCGACCGCGCCGAGCTCGGCGAGAAGCGCATAGCCGTCGGCAATCGCGCGCGGGACCGGCGGATCGAGGAACGGGAAATCCGCCACTTCGCCCAGGCGAAGGCTCTTCGCGCGCAGGATCACGGCGGCGAGCGACGAGCGCAGCAGCTCCGGATCGCCGAAGGCCGGCCGCTTGGCGAAATCCTCTTCCGAGTACAGCCGGATGCAAACGCCGTTGGCGACGCGCCCGCAGCGCCCGGCGCGCTGCTGCGCGGCGGCCTGCGAGATCGGCTCGACCCGCAGCATCTCGACCTTGTTGCGATAGCTGTAGCGCTTGACGCGCGCCAGGCCGCCGTCGATCACATAGCGGATGCGCGGCACGGTGAGCGACGTTTCCGCCACGTTGGTCGAGAGGACTACGCGTCGCGCACCGGCCGGCTTGAAGACGCGGTCCTGCTCCGCGGCCGACAGCCGCGCATAGAGCGGCAGGATCTCGACATTGCGCAATCCATGGCGACGCAGCGTCTCGGCGGCGTCGCGGATTTCGCGCTCGCCAGGAAGAAAGACGAGGATGTCGCCCGGTCCTTCGCGGCAAAGCTCATCCACCGCGTCGGCGAGCGCCGTTTCCTCTTCGTCGCGGGTCGTGTCTTCCGAGTCGCCGCCCACCGGCCGATAGCGCACTTCGACCGGATACAGTCGACCCGACACCTCGATCACCGGCGCGGCGCCGAAGTGGCGCGAAAAGCGCTCGGCATCGATGGTGGCCGAGGTCACCACCACGCGCAGCTCGGGCCTCGCCGCCACGAGACGCTTCATATAGCCGAGCAGGAAATCGATATTGAGGCTGCGCTCGTGGGCCTCGTCGATGATCAGGGTGCCGTACTCGCGCAGGTCGCGATCGCCCTGCGTTTCGGCGAGGAGAATGCCGTCGGTCATCAGCTTCACGGCGGTGCGCTCGCTCGCCTGCTCGTGGAAGCGGACCTTGCAGCCGACCAGTCCGCCAAGCTCGGTGCCGAGCTCCTGCGCCACGCGCGCGGCGACCGAGCGCGCGGCGATGCGCCGCGGCTGCGTATGGCCGATGCGCCCGAGGCTCGCCCGCCCTGCCTCGAGCAGCATCTTCGGCAGCTGGGTGGTCTTGCCCGAGCCGGTTTCTCCGCAGACGATGACCACCGGATGCGCCGCAACGGCGGCGCAGATTTCGTCGCGCCGCGCGTTGATCGGCAGCGCCGGATCAAACCAGACGCGGCTCAGCGGGATTCGGACAACAGGCGATCGACGTAGCGCGCGATCAGATCCACTTCGAGGTTGACGCGGGTCCCGGACGCGAGACGCGAAAGCGTGGTGACTTCGAGCGTATGCGGGATGAGAAAAACTTCGAAGAGATCGCCGTCGACCTGGTTGACGGTCAGGCTCACGCCGTCGAGGGTGATGGAGCCCTTGCGGGCGACGTAGCGCGCAAGCTCGCGCGGCGCCCGCACGCGCAGGACACCGTTGACGAAGGATTCGACCACGCCGACCCCGTCCACGTGACCGGTGACCAGATGGCCGCCGAGTCGCTCGCCGAGCGCGATCGACTTCTCGAGATTGACCTTGCCGCCGGCGCGGTCAAGCCCGCTCGTCACCCGGCGCGTCTCCGCCGACACATCGGCGGTGAAGCCGCGCGCCGTCAGGGCGGTCACGGTCAGGCACACGCCCTGCACGCAGATCGAATCGCCGATCGCGACGTCCGAGCGCTCGAGAGCCGGGCAATCGATCTCGAGCGGCTCGACGCGCAAGATCGTACCGACGCACTGCACGATGCCCGTGAACATGCCGCCGGAGGGTAACGCAAAAGCGCGGTCTAAGGCCTAATGCCGCGCAACGCCCCTATGCAAAAGCCGTCCGATTTCGCGATCCAGCTCGAGCGCCCAGGCGGAAAGGAGCGTGATGAAAAGGCCGACGGCCACCGAGTTGACGCTCGCCACATGCTGGCTCGCGAAGCCGAGGGCAAAAGGCGCGGCGAGCAGCCACAGCCCGCCCGCCAGGCTCAGCCACTCGCTGCTCACGTGATCACAGCTGAAGCCGAAGTGGCAGGTCATCGCGAGCGTCAATCCCACGCATGCCGCATTCGCCGTCGCCGCGTCGTGGCCCGCGTAGTCCGCGAGCCATGGCGACACCGCCAGCCACAAGGCGAGCGTGAAGCTTGCCCAGTCCTGCCAGCGACGCATTTCCTGCCTCGATGCGGCCGTGGTCGTTTTCATCCTA
>DATDCR010000424.1:0-2778 GCA_036524215.1 Burkholderiales bacterium | reverse complement strand
GAGCCTCAACCGCAAGGAGATGCGCATCGGCGAGGTGATCACCGCCGAGGTGCTGAGCGTCGACGACAACTGGGTCGTGGTGAATGCGGGCTTGAAATCCGAAAGCATCATCCCGGCCGAGGAATTCAAGAACGACACCGGGCAGGTCGATGTGAAGCCGGGCGATTTCGTCAGCGTCTCGATCGAGGCGCTGGAAGACGGCTTCGGCGCGACGAGACTGTCGCGCGACAAGGCGAAGCGCATGGCGGCGTGGCTCGAGCTCGAGAAGGCGCTCGAGAACGCCGAGAAGGTGAAGGGCGTCATCACCGGCAAGGTGAAGGGCGGCCTCACCGTCATGACCAAGGGCATCCGCGCGTTCCTGCCGGGCTCGCTCGTCGATCTGCGCCCGGTGAAGGACACCACGCCCTACGAGGGCAAGGAAATGGACTTCAAGGTCATCAAGCTCGACCGCAAGAGAAACAACGTGGTCGTGTCCCGCCGCGCCGTGCTCGAAGAGACCGCGGGGGCAGAGCGCGAACAGCTGCTGGCTTCGCTCCAAGAGGGCGCCACCGTCAAGGGCATCGTCAAGAACATCACGGACTACGGCGCGTTCGTCGACCTCGGCGGGATCGACGGCCTGCTGCACATCACCGACCTCGCCTGGCGGCGCGTGAAGCATCCGTCCGAGGTCCTCAACGTCGGCGACGAAGTCACCGCGAAAGTGCTCAAGTTCGACGCCGAGAAGAACCGCGTCTCGCTCGGCCTGAAGCAGCTGGGCGAAGATCCGTGGGTCGGCATCGCACGCCGCTACCCGCAGGGCACGCGCCTGTTCGGCAAGGTCACCAACCTCACCGATTACGGTGCCTTCGTGGAAGTCGAGTCCGGCATCGAGGGCCTGGTGCACGTGTCCGAGATGGACTGGACCAACAAGAACGTCCATCCGTCCAAGGTGGTGCAGGTCGGCGACGAGGTCGAGGTGATGATCCTCGAGATCGACGAGGAGCGCCGCCGCATCTCGCTCGGCATGAAGCAGTGCATGCCGAACCCGTGGGAAGACTTCGCGCGCGAATACAAGAAGGGCGACCGGGTCAAGGGGCAGATCAAGTCGATCACCGATTTCGGCGTCTTCGTCGGCCTGCCGGGTGGCATCGACGGCCTGGTGCACCTGTCGGATCTCTCCTGGTCCACCGCGGGCGAGGAAGCGGTCAAGAACTTCAAGAAGGGCGACGAGGTCGAGGCGGTGGTGCTGTCCATCGACGTCGAGCGCGAGCGCATCTCGCTCGGCGTGAAGCAGCTCGAGGGCGATCCGTTCACCAACTTCATCGCCGGCCACGAGAAGAACAGCGTGGTGAACGGCACGGTGAAGTCGATCGATGCGAAGGGCGCGGTGATCAACATCGGCGGCGACGTCGAGGGCTATCTGCGCGCCTCGGAGTTCTCGCGCGACCGCATCGACGACCTGCGCACGGTGCTGAAGGAAGGCGACACGGTGCAGGCGATGATCATCAACGTCGACCGCAAGAACCGCTCGATCAACCTCTCGGTGAAGGCGAAGGACCTCTCGGAGGAGACCGAGGCGATGAAGCAGCTGCGCAGCGAGAATGCGGCGGCCAGCGCCGGCGCGACGAATCTCGGCGCGCTGCTGCGGGCGAAGCTCGACAAGGGCAGCAACAACCCGCAGCAGTAGCACAACCCTGATTTGACGAGCGCGAGAAAGCGCTGAAAGGCAGGAGGGGAGGGTGACCAAGTCCGAACTGATCGCGCGCCTCGCCCAGCGCTACCCGCAGCTGGTGGCGAAGGACGCCGAGTACGCGGTGAAGATGATCCTCGACGCGATGACGCAGAGCCTGCTCTCCGGGCATCGCATCGAGATCCGCGGCTTCGGCAGCTTCGGCCTCAATTACCGGCCGCCGCGCACCGGGCGCAATCCGAAGTCCGGCGAGAAGGTGCACGTGCCCGAGAAGTACGTGCCGCACTTCAAGGCCGGCAAGGAGCTGCGCGAGCGCGTCGACGGGGCGGAGTCGGCGGAGCCGGCGGCGCCGCAGGAGCGGGCTTCGCAGCCTGCGAGGTAAGGGCCCCGGGTGCGCCTCGTCACCTGGGCGATTCGCCTCATCGTCTTCGTTCTGCTGATCGCGCTCGCGGCGAAGAACGCCGAGCCGGTCGTGCTGAAGTTCTATTTCGACCTCGCCTGGCAGGCGCCGCTGGTGGTGCTGCTGTTCGCCTTCTTTGCGGCCGGCGCCGGCTTCGGCATCCTCGCTCTCCTGGGCACGCTGCTGCGCCAGCGCCGGGAGATCGCGCGCCTGCGCCGCCGTGTGCCGCCCGAGGAGCCGGCGCGTGCCCCGGTGCCCGAGCTATGAGGATGTGAGTGGTGGAGTTCGAGTACTGGTGGCTGCTCGGCTTTCCGCTTTTCTTCGGCCTGGGCTGGGTCGCGGCGCGCATCGACATCCGGCAGATCGTGTCCGAGTCGCGCGCCCTGCCGCGCTCGTACTTCAAGGGGCTCAACTTCCTTCTCAACGAGCAGCCCGACAAGGCGATCGAGGCCTTCATCGAGGTCGTCAAGGTCGACCCCGAGACCGTCGAGCTCCACTACGCATTGGGGAGCCTGTTCCGGCGGCGCGGGGAATACGACCGCGCAATCCGCATGCACCAGAACCTGGTCGACCGGGCGGACCTGTCGGCCGACCAGAGGCTTGCCGCGCTGTTCGAACTGGGCCAGGACTACCTGAAGGCCGGCATCCTCGACCGCGCGGAAGAGGTGTTCAACCGGCTGCGCGAGGGTCCGCTGGCCGCAGAGGCGCG
>DATDCR010000423.1:0-4520 GCA_036524215.1 Burkholderiales bacterium | reverse complement strand
CCTATGCCTCGAGGCGCGCGATGCTCGGCGGCTCGGCGCTCAAGGGCGCGGCGGACGCGATCATCGAGAAGGCGAAACCCCTCGCGGCGCACCTGCTGGAAGCGGCTGCAGCGGATCTGGAATTCAGGGAAGGCAAGTTCACCGTGGCCGGCACCGACCGCGGCATTCCTCTCACCGAAGTAGCGAAGGCGTTCCATCGTCCGGTCGGACCGACGACGAAGTTCGGCATCGGCCTCGACGCGAGCGGCGGCTCCAACCATCCGCCGGCCTTCCCGAACGGCTGCCACGTGTGCGAGCTGGAGATCGATCCGGACACCGGCGTGGTCGAGATCGACCGCTATGTGGTGGTCGACGACGTCGGCCGCGTAATCAACCCGATGATCTGCCACGGCCAGATCGAAGGCGCGCTCGCGCAGGGCATCGGCCAGGCGCTGATGGAGAACGTGGCCTTCGACCAGGAATCCGGGCAGGTGCTGTCGGCGAGCTTCATGGACTATGCAATGCCGCGCGCGACCGATGTGCCGCTGCACGTCGACATGGAGTTCATCGACGTGCCGGCGACCACCAATCCGGTCGGCGTGAAGGGCATCGGGGAGGCGGGCTGCGTCGGCGCGCCGCCGGCGATCATGAACGCGATCCTCGATGCGCTGCGCCCGCGCGGCGTCACGCATCTCGACATGCCTGCTACGCCGCGCCGCGTGTGGGAGGCGTTGCGGAGCGCGTCCGCCGGGTAGGCAGGCTGCGGCGCGACACCACGCCGGTGATCCACTTCACCGAACGGCGGGCGCGCTCGGCCACCATGGCGAGCGGAAGCTGCTTGTAGTCGTCGTTGAAGACCTCGAAGCTGTAGTCGCCGCGATAGCCGAGCTCGTCGAGCCGGCGCACGAGCGCGGCGATCTCCTCGCTGTGCACGCCCTCGCCGGGGAATACGCGGTAGTGGCGCGCCGTCTCGATGCGGTCCTCGGGCGAGCGCGTTTCCTGCCACAGGAAATCCGAGAGCTGGACGAGGAACACCTTGGCTGGATCGATTTCCTCGAGCACCGCCGGCTCGCCGCGGTTGGCGATGACGTGGTAGGAGTCGAGACAAAGGCCGAGGTTCGAGCGGTCCGCGTCCTGCACGAGCGCCCAGGCGTCGTCGACATGGTTGACGTAGCGACCCCACGAGAGCGCCTCGTAGGCGACACGGATGCCGAACGGAACGGCGAGCATCGCGAGCTTGCGCAGATCGTTCTTGAGGAGCTCGAAGTCGCCGGCCGCGTGCGCCGACGCGGAAGAGCAGGCGAGCAGCACGCGCGAACCGAGCGCGCTGCACATCTCGATCATCGCTTTCGCGACATCGACCTTGTAGGCATGCAGATGGCCGGACAGTCCCTCGAAGTCGCGCAGCACCTGGAAGCCGGTGACGCGCAGGCCGCTGTTCCGGACCGCGGCGACGCCGGCCTTCTCTCCGCCCTCATGCCCGACGACGTCGCCGGCGTTGAGCATCACCTGCGTGAATCCCGCTGCGCGCATGGCGGCGAGCTTGGCCTGCAGCGAGCCCGCGAGGGTGATCGTGTCCATGCCGAAGTGATCGATGTTCATGGCTGCAGGTGCGAAACGACCAGCTCGAACGTGACGCCGCCGAGATAGACCTGCGTGAGCGCGCCTTTCTCGCTCGGCTGCACGGCACCGCGGTCGATGAACAACACGCCGCGCTGCTTCAGCTCGGCGGTGGCCTTCGGCACGTCGGGGGTGCCGAGGCCGACGCGCAGCAGCCCTTCGTCCCAGTGGATCTCGTCCGCGCCGGGCGGCGGCTCGATCAACTGCAGGTAGAACTTGCGGCACGCGCTTTCCAGCAGCGTGCCTTTGGGCATCACGCCGAAGTACTGGCCGTGCGGCAGCACGCTGAAGCCGAAGAGCGTGCCGTAGAAGTCGAGCCAGTCGGCAGTGCGGTCGTTCAGCACGGTCTGCACGACGCCGAACCAGTGCAGGTCGGCGAGCGCGCCCGGGTGCCGCGGCGCGTTGGCGAGCCCGACGAAATCGACGTCGTAGATCGAGAAATCCCGGTAGCGGTCGACGAAGTAGATCAGGCTCTCGCCCACGCCATGGATGCCGGGAATGTGCAGTTCCATCGCCGAGGCGCGCGTCGGCATGTCCCAGGCGCCGAGATCGAGCGAGTGCTTGTGCGCGAACGCGGCGTCGCGCACGCGCAGGGCAAGCGCCGAGATGACCGGCGAATCGGACGCGGCACCGTGCGCGTTGACGATCAGGTTCATCGATCCCTGGCGGTAAAGCATCACCTCGCGCGAGCGGTGTCGCGCGACAGCGGCGAAGCCCATGCGCTCCAGCAGGTTGCCGAAGGCCTGCGGCTGCGAGGTGGCGTATTCGACGAACTCGATGCCGTCGATGCCGAGCGGATTGGCGGGTTCGGGGAGGCGTTCCTGGGCGGCCATCGGCATTGCCTCAAATTGACGAGCTTGTTAAATTTACCTTGCAATGTCGTTAATTCCAAGACCGGAGGCGGCGGCGCGCGGCTCGGCCGCCATGCGCAAGCCCAAGGCGCCGCAGGCGAACCGCGCGCGCATCGTGCAGGCGGCGATCGAGGAATTCGCCGCGCGCGGCTTCAAGGGCGCGAGCATGGACGCCATCGCGGCGCGCACGCACACCACCCGCGCGCTCATCAACTACTACTTCGGCAGCAAGGAAAAGCTCTACCTCGCGGTGCTGGAGCGCGTGTACGCCGACATCCGCGACGCCGAAGGCCGGCTCGACCTCGACCACCTGCCGCCGCCGCAGGCGATCCGGCGCATCGTCGAGTTCACCTTCGACTACTACCTCGCGAACGAGGGCTTCGTGCGCCTGGTGGTCGCCGAGAACCAGGCGCGCGGCCGGCACCTGAGGAAATCCAGGGCCATGCGCACGCTCAACCGGCCGGTGATCGACACGCTGGCGCGCGTCCTCGAGCGCGGCCGGCGCGACGCCAGCTTCCGGCGCGACGCCGATCCGGTCGAGGTGCACAAGGCGATCGCCGCGCTCGGCATGTTCAATGTCACCAACCAGTACACCTTCGGCGCGATCTTCCAGCGCGACATGGGAAGGCGCGGCGACGTGGACCGGCGGCGCGAGCTCGTCGCCGAGATGATCCTGAGCTACCTGCAGGCCAAGCGATGAGCCGCATCCTCGAGGGCTTCTGCCGCGGGCTGGAGATCCTGATGGCGGTGTTTCTCGCCGTCATGGTGCTGATGGTTTTCGGCAACGTGGTCCTGCGCTACGGGTTCAACTCGGGCATCATCGTCTCGGAGGAGCTCTCGCGCTGGCTCTTCCTCTGGGTTACGTTCCTCGGCGCGATCGTGGCGGTGAAGGAGCGAGCGCACCTCGGCACCGATGTCGTGGTCGCGCGCCTGCCGGCGGCCGGCAAGAAGCTGTGCCTCGTCATCGGGCACGTCCTCATGCTGTACGTCACGTGGCTCGTGTTCGCCGGCGCGCTTGCGCAGACGCGCATCAACCTGGAGGTGGAGGCGCCGGTGAGCGGCGCTTCGATGGCCTTCGTCTACGGCACCGGCGTCGTCTTCGCCGTCTTTGCGGCGATCCTCCTGCTGCGTGATCTCTGGCAGCTCGTCACCGGGCGGCTGAGCAATGCCGAGCTGGTCATGGTGCGGGACAGCGAAGAGGCATGACGATCGCCGTCTTCCTCGGCTCGCTGCTCGGTGCCATGGCCTTCGGCATCCCGATCGCCTATGCGCTGCTCGTGAGCGGCGTGGCGCTGATGTGGCACCTCCACATTTTCGACGCGCAGATCCTGGCGCAGAACCTGATCGAAGGCGCGAACAGCTTCACGCTGCTCGCCGTGCCGTTCTTCCTGCTGGCGGGCGAGATCATGAACGTCGGCGGGCTCTCGCGGCGTATCGTCGACCTGGCGCTCGCGGTCGTCGGCCACGTGAAAGGGGGCCTGGGCTACGTGGCGATCATCGCCGCCTGCCTGCTCGCGTCGATGTCCGGCTCGGCGGTCGCCGATGCGGCTGCGCTCACCACGCTGCTCCTGCCGATGATGGTGAAGGCGGGGCATGACCGGGCGCGATCGGCGGGCCTCATCGCCGCCGGCGGCATCATCGCGCCGATCATCCCGCCCTCGATCGGTTTGGTCATCTTCGGCGTCGCGGCCAACGTATCGATCACGCGGCTTTTCCTCGCCGGCATCGTGCCCGGCCTCTTGATCGGCGCGGCGCTGTGGGGAACGTGGTGGTGGGTGAGCCGCCGCGAGCACATTCCGGTCGCGCCGCGCCGGCCGGCCAAGGAGATCATGCGGGCGCTGCGCGAATCGACCTGGGCGATGGTGCTGCCGGTCATCATCCTGGTCGGCCTGCGCTTCGGCGTCTTCACGCCCACCGAGGCGGCGGTCGTGGCCGCGGTCTACGCGCTCTTCGTCGCCACGGTCGTCTACCGCGAGCTCAGCCTCGCGCAGCTCTATGGTGCCTTCGTGACCGCGGCGAAGACATCGGCCGTGGTCATGTTCCTGGTGGCGGCGGCGATGGTCTCGTCCT
>DATDCR010000422.1:0-2821 GCA_036524215.1 Burkholderiales bacterium | reverse complement strand
GCCTGCTGCCCATGCCGGTCGCGCATTCGTCGAGCAGCGAGAAGAGGGTCGGCGCCGTCTCGCCGCGCAGCGTTTCGGTCAGCTCGAGGTTGCGGCGCGTGGCGGCATCGAGCCGCACATACTCGCCAGCGCGCTCGGCCGTGACGGCGGTGACGTGCGCGAGCGCCTGGCCCTGCGTCTTGCCGGCGTACTCGAGCAGCGCGCCGCAGGCGCCGATGGCAAGCGTGAGGTCTTCGCAGCCGTAGCCGGCGAGGCTCGCGGCGCCGAGCTGCTTCAGGAGCTTGCGCTTGCCGCTGTCGACGTCGAAGTGCCACGCCGGACGCCGCGTGACGAAGTAGCCGTCGAGGTGCACGTCGTCTGCGACCAGCACCTCGGCGGGATCGATGCGGCGCAGCTCATTCTGCAGATTCCCGGGCACAACTTCCGCCACGCGCAGCGCGCCGGTGGCGAGCGAGAGCCACGCGAGGCCGACGGTGGATTTGTCGCGCGTGAGCGCAAGCAGGATGTTGTCGGCCTTGTCGTCGAGGAGCGAGGAATCGGTGAGCGTCCCGGGCGTGACGATGCGCGTCACCTGCCGCTCGACCGGCCCCTTGGCGAGCGCCGGGTCGCCGATCTGCTCGCAGATCGCCACCGACTCGCCGAGCTTCACCAGGCGCGCGAGGTATTGCTCCACCGCGTGCACCGGCACGCCGGCCATCTTCACGGGGGCGCCGGCCGACTGGCCGCGCGACGTGAGCGTGATGTCGAGCAACCTCGCGGCGCGTTCGGCGTCGTCGTAGAAGAGCTCGTAGAAATCCCCCATCCGGTAGAACACCAGGATGTCGGGATGCTCACCCTTGATGCGCAGGTACTGCTGCATCATGGGCGTGTGGGCCGCGTCGTTCACTGCGCGATTATAGGTAGTGGCGGCAGTGCGCCCTAGCTGCGAAGGGCGTGCATCACGGCGCCGTGCGCCACCACGACGGTGAGCGCACCGAGCCCGGCGCGCGAGCTCGCGCTCGCGGGAGGCGGCATCATCCTGCAGCCGAGTTTCATTGTCAGCGCGGATTTGATGCGCGGAACGCTGGTGCCGCTGCTGCCCGATTGGAAGACCATCGACCTGACGCTCTATGCGGTCTACCGCGGATGAAGCAGCGTCCCCAGGCCTAAGCACATAACGATTCATTCGTTCACGCGCCGGCCTTCGTTGCGGATACTGCGGTCATCGTCCACAGCAAGGGAGCGGCACCATGTCCTACGCGGAGCTTTTCCATGCCACCAGGGCCGGGTTGCGCCAGGCGCCCGCCGAGCAGGCTAAGGTGCGCTTCAGCGTCTCGAGCCGCGGCAAGGAAGGGCTGCACCGGGAGGTGACGGTGCGCAACTTTTCGCTGGCAGTGGACGAGCCGCCGGCGCTGGGCGGTACCGACAGGGCGCCCAATCCGGTGGAGTACGCGCTCGCCGCGCTGGCCACCTGCCAGGAGATCACCTACCGGCTGCATGCCGACGCCCTGGGCATCCCGGTAAAGGACGTCTCGGTGACGCTCGAGGGCGAGCTCGACCTGCGCGGTTTCTTCAACGCCGCGGAGGGCGTGCGCCCGGGGTTCCTTTGGATCGAAGGCAAGGTCGCCTTCGACAGCACGGCGAGCGCCGATCAGCTCTCGAAGCTGAAAGCGACGGTGGATGCGCATTGCCCGGTGCTTGACCTGTTGCGCAACCCGACGCCGGTTCGGCTGTCAGTGCAGCACGAAGCAGAGGTAGAGGAGCGCGGATAGCGCTTCAGGGCCGGCTGGCCGTCTGTTCGGCCACCAGCCGGCTGCCGTCGAAGAGACGCACCGTCATGTCGTAACGCTCGCCGGGCGCGAGCGTGACGGCGCTCGACGACAGCGCGCCTTTGCCGTCGCTGTCCAGGCGTACCGTCCCCGACTGGCTGATGTTCGCCTTGCCGGCGCCGGCCGCACGGCGAACGTCCATTTCGTAGCGCAGCGCTTTTCCGGCCGGGCCGAAGACGTGCGGCTGGATGCGCAGGCCGCCGTCCTGGGTGGACGTGCCGATGTCCACGCGGTAGGCGGAATCCGCCGCCATGACGGGCAATGCCAGCGCAAAGACCACGGCGCCGGCGGCACAACGATGGATAAGGTTCATGCGCAGCTCGCCGCAAGAGACATGCCGGTCGCTAACATAGCCCGATGGCAAACATCACCCACCTCGAGCGCCGCAAGATCGAAGCCGGCGTCCTCATCCCGATGATCCAGGCTTTCCAGCGCGCGATCGGCAAGGAGCGGGCGAACGACATCGCGCGCGAAGTGATCCGCGAGCTGGCGAAGCGCGATGGCGGGACCTGGGCCGAGCAGATGGGCGGCGATCTGCGCGGGCTGGAAAAGCTGGCCCATGACGTCTGGGCCGGCGGCGGCAGCCTCGAGATCGAGCGGCTGCAAAGCTCCGACCAGGCGCTCGACTTCAACGTCACGCGCTGCCGGTATGCGGAGCTCTACAAGGAGCTCGGCCTGCCCGAGCTCGGCGCGCTCTTCCACTGCAGCCGCGATTTCAGCGTGGTGGAAAGCTTCGAGGGCGTCACGCTCACGCGCACGCAGACGATCATGCAGGGCGCGAGCCATTGCGATTTCCGCTTCCGCCGCGAGGACACGAAATGACCGCCAACCAAAGCGTGCTCTGGGCGCTCGATGCGCGCGGCGTCGCCACCGTGACCCTGAACCGGCCGCAAGTGAACAACGCCTACGACGACACGGTGATCCAGGGCCTGCACCACGCGATGGACGCGCTCGGCAAGGAGAGTCGCCTGCGCGTCGTCGTGCTGCGCGGAACGGGGAAGCATTTCCAGGCC
>DATDCR010000421.1:0-3021 GCA_036524215.1 Burkholderiales bacterium | reverse complement strand
AGCCGATGCGCATCGCCGGCGCGGCCTACGGACCGGCTGAGCAGCCCTGGGGCGCTTCGCCGCGGCTCGTCGACCTCCTGGACGTGAAGGGCGATGTCGAGAACCTGGCGCGGCCGCTCGAGTTGCGGTTCGAGGCGGCGCCCCATCCGGCTTTCCATCCCGGCAGGTCGGCGCGCATCCTGGTCGAGGGGCGGGCCGCCGGCTGGATTGGCGAGCTGCACCCGCGCTGGCAGCACAAGTACGAGCTGGCGCGCCCGGCGGTGCTGTTCGAGCTCGATGCCGAGCGCCTGCTCGAGTTGCCGTCCGCCGCGTTTGCCGCTCCCTCCAAGTACCCCCCGGTCGTGCGCGACATGGCGCTTGTGGTGGACGCCGAGGTGCCCGCCCAGGCGCTTCTGGACGCCATCGAGGCCGGAAAACCGCCGATCGTCGGCTCCGTGCGGCTGTTCGACCTCTATCAGGGTTCCGGCATCCCTCAGGGGAGAAAAAGCCTTGCTTTCCGGGTAGTTATGCAACATACTGAAAAAACCCTTACGGATGCGGAGGCAGATGCTGCCCGCGATGCGTTGGTCGGGCTGCTGGCTGCCAAATTCTCTGCAACGCTCCGCAAATAAAAGGGATTCTGGGGAACCGTGATGACGTTGACGAAGGCCGAGCTGGCCGATCTGCTTTTCGAGAAGGTCGGCCTCAACAAGCGCGAAGCCAAGGACATGGTCGAGGCGTTCTTCGAGGAGATCCGGGGCGCCCTCGAGCGCGGCGAAAGCGTCAAGCTTTCGGGCTTCGGCAACTTCCAGTTGCGCGACAAGCCGCAGCGCCCGGGCCGCAATCCGAAGACCGGCGAGGAGATCCCGATCAGCGCCCGCCGCGTCGTCACCTTCCACGCCAGCCAGAAGCTCAAGGCGATGGTCGAAAAGGCGCGCCATGGAGCCAAGCCGCAGGAAACCTGAGCTGCCGCCGATTCCCGCCAAGCGCTACTTCACCATCGGTGAGGTGAGCGAGCTGTGCGGGGTGAAGCCGCACGTGCTGCGCTATTGGGAGCAGGAGTTCACGCAGCTGAAGCCGGTGAAGCGCCGCGGCAACCGGCGCTACTACCAGCACCACGAAGTGCTGCTCATACGGCGCATCCGCGAGCTGCTTTATGAAGAGGGCTTCACCATCAGCGGCGCGCGAAATCGCCTCGATAACGTGCGCATCGACAATGGCCGCGTCGAGGCGCCGGCCGTCGAAGAGAAGGCCGAAATGCCGGTTCGCAACGCGCGCCCGGCGGCGAGCTCGGGCGCCATGGATCTCGCCTCTCTCAAGCGCGAGCTGCGCGCCGTGCTGGATCAGTTACAGCGCTAGAATTGCCAGCTTCTCCGTGTAGCGCAGCCTGGTAGCGCACGTCCTTGGGGTGGACGGGGTCGCGAGTTCAAATCTCGCCACGGAGACCATCTCTTCTGCCGCCTAGCGCTCCGCGTTGTAGGGCGGTTTCTTCGGCAGCATCTCGAGCAGCTCGGCGACGCGCAATTGCGGGTCGCTGTGGATTTCCCAGCGGTAATGCGTCGCCACGTCTGGCTTGAGCTCGCCATGGAAATGCGCGAGCAGCCGTCCCCGGATCGTGTCGGGATTCTCCCGACCGAGCTTCGTCTTTCCCGTGGCAAGGCCGATGTAGAGCATCGTGTCGCCGAAGTACAGGAGGTACACGCCGCTCTCCTCCGGCGCCGCCTGGATCAACACTTCCTTGAACGCGTACTTCGGGCTCGCCAACGGCGACATCTACCCTCCGGGGTGACCTGCTTCTTACCACAGGACGCGGAAAGGGCACGTGCATTGCTGCCGCAAGAGATGCAACTCGCCAAGCTACACGGGGAGTGCTCGGTCGACCAGGTAGACGGGTACATCCGCGCTCACATCGGCCGCGGCAGCACGGCGCAGGTCGAGGAGTGCTATCGCACGCTGGCCTCGATCGCCCTGCAGCACAAGTTCGACCGCGTCCTCGTCGTCGGGCTTGGCGCCGGCGAGCCGCACGCGCACCTCGCCGCGCGCGATATCGTCATCGCCTTCAGCGTGATCGGCGTGCCGGCCGGCTTCAAGTTGGCGTTCGTTCCCACCACCGACGCCACGCGAAACGGCTATCGGCATGCGGAGATCGAGGCTTCGAAGCGCGGCTTGCGGGCGAAGGTGTTCGGCTCAGAAGAGGAGGCGGTCGACTGGCTGACGCAGCCGGACGTGCATTGACCGCGCCTAATTCGATTTCTTTTTCGCGTTGTTGCTGAACAGTTCGGCGCTCGTGCGGCGGCCCATGACCAGCGCGATGCGGGCGGCGATGGCGCAGATCCCTACGCCGAGCAGCGCATACGTGCGCTGCTCGAGAGGCGCGCGGACCATCAGTCCTGCGGCGAGGATTCCCAGCGGGATCGCGTTTTCCCACCACGCACTGCGCTCGCTTTTCGCCATGGATCGAATGTAGCGGAGCGCGCCGCGCGCGTGTTGATTGCAGTCATGCGCGGTTCACGCGCAAGACAATCTTTTATAGCTTCATCTGCGCGAGCACGGCGCGGCCGAGCGGCCCGTAGGGATTGCCGAGGGTCTCGGCGATCTCGAAGTGGTTGTAGCCCTCGCAGCGGATGATTTCGCAGATCTTTCCCGCGCGCGTCAGCGCGTCGGCGAAGTCGCGCGACTGGCGCTGGAATTCCGGCGTCTCGAGCGAGCCGTAGACGAGGACGATGGGCGCATTGATGCGCTCGATATGACGCTGCGGCGAGAGCGCGTGCTCGCTCTCGTCCGTGAACTTGACGTAGGCAGAGCGCTTGGAAAGGCGCGGGCCGCGCAGGTCGTACATCCCGCTGCACAGCGTGTAGCCGCGGATCGGCGCGGCAGCGAGATCATATTTCGTCCAGTCGGTGGTCGCGGCGACGCCCGCGAGGTGCGCGCCGGATGAAGTGGCCGAGACATAGATGCGCCGGGGGTCGGCGCCGAGCTGCGCCGCATTCCGGCACACCCAGGCGATGCCGCGGCGTACCTGCTCGGCCATGGGCAGCAGGT
>DATDCR010000420.1:0-1758 GCA_036524215.1 Burkholderiales bacterium | reverse complement strand
GTGAGCACGACGCGGCGCGGGGCGACGCCGGCGCCGCGGCAATCGCGCAGGTAGTCGCGCAGCAGCCGTTGCGTCGGCGGCGCGTGATAGACAGTCTGCGAGATGAAGTAGCCGCAGCCTTCGACCGCCTTGGCAAGGAGGCGGGCGGCCTCGCTGCGCTCGTCGTTGTGGCGCTCGGCGATGACGACGGCACCCACGGTAAAGCCGGCCGGGTGCTCCGCGGCGAGGCGCACCGCTCGCGAGAGGGCGAGCGGATAGCGGATGCCGGAAGTCGGGCGGCCCACGATCGAGACGAGGCGCAGGTCGGCTTGCGCCGACTGCACGAGCCACGACTGCCACCCGGCCTCGTCCATGTTGCCGAGCGCCTTGTAGGTGATCGGCGTAAGGCCGGTGCGCGCGCGAAGGAGCGTCGAGTACTTGCGCGGATCCATGGTGCTGATGAACGGAAAGGGCCGCGGCACGCTGGTGCGGCCCGATTCATCCTGGATGTCGTACACGACGATGCCGTCGACCGGCAGGCCGCGCAGGCGCTCGCCTAGCTTGTCGGCGGCAGTGGAGACCTGCTCTGGCACGGCGCCGGCGCGCGGCGGCGTGGTGCCGTAGAGGAAGACCGGCTGCCGCGCATCAGCGAGCCTTGCTTTGAGATCCATGCAGGTACGGCTTGAGCGCGGCGTAGATGGTGCGGTTGACCGGCGCTTCGAGACCCGCTTGCTTGCTCATGCGCACGACGGCGCCGCAAAGCCACGGCGCTTCCAGCGGCTTGCCCTGCTCGAGATCGTGCTGCATCGAGGTACGCATGTCGGCGTGCAGGCCGTCGAGGAACTTCATGCGATCGGCGATGAAGTCGTCCGCGAGGCGGATGCCGCGCTGGCGTCCGACGCGCCAGGTCTCGGTCGCGGCGGCCTCGAACGTCGCGCGCAGCTCCGCATCGGCGCGGCACACGCCCACCGGCTGGCGCGACAGGCTGGTGACGCCGGAAAGCGCGACGAGAAAGACGAATTTCTCCCAGCGCGCGCGATCGATGTCTTCCGCTTGCTCGATGTTGATGCCGGCGGCCTTGCAAGCGGCGACGAAGGCCTCCGCGCCGGCCCCGACCTGCAGCCGCTGCATGGTGCCGGTGTGCGTCACGATTCCCGGCGCGCGGATGCCGGTCGCGATGTAGGCCACGCCGGGCAGCACATGCTGCCGGCCGATCACTCGCGCCAGGATTTCAGGCGCATCGACCCCGTTCTGGAACGGGATGACCAGCGTGCGCTCGTGCAGCAGCGGCTTCAGCTTGTGCGCGGCGCTCTCGACGTCGCCGAGCTTGACCGCGAACAGGATTACGTCCACCGGCCCGATCGCGGCCGGATCTTCATGCACCTGCGGCTTGGCGAGATGCACGTCGCCGGCGCCGCTCTCGACCTTCAGGCCGTGCGCGCGCATGGCGGCAAGATGCGCGCCGCGCGCGATGAAGTGCACTTCGTTGCCGGCCGCGGCGAGGCGGGCGCCGAAAAAGCCGCCGACCCCGCCGGCGCCGTAGATCGCTATGCGCATGGGCTGAAATCAGGGACGGACCACGATTTCATCCGTCGGAAAAACGTGGTCTGTCCCTGTTTTTAGTACCTGTAATGGTCGGACTTGTACGGGCCGCTCTTCGGCACGCCGATATAGCGCGCCTGCTGCTCGGTCAGCTCGGTGAGCTGCGCGTTCAGCGTCTTCAGCTGCAGGCGCGCGACTTTCTCGTCGAGCGCCTTCGGCAGGATGTAGACGCCGACC
>DATDCR010000419.1:0-5349 GCA_036524215.1 Burkholderiales bacterium | reverse complement strand
GGTGCCGGGCGGGCGCATGGTGCAGACCGGTCACTTCTTCCACGACTATCTCGGCAATCCCGACATGAACATGGCGCTGATCGCCAAGGGCTTCGGTGTGGAAGCCGAGATCGCCCACTCCCCCGCCGAGCTGCGTGCGGCGCTCGGCAGAGCCCGAAAATTCTCGCTGGAAGGAAAACCCTACCTCATCGACGCGCAAGTGGCGCGGGTCGGCGTCGCCTGGGCCGACAAGCCGTGGACGCCACAGATCAGGAGCTGAACATGCTGAGCATCCGGGCGCTCGCTTTCGACGTCTTCGGCACCGTGGTCGACTGGCGCAGCTCCATCATCCGCGAAGGCGAGCTGCTCGGCGCCGCCAAGGGATTGAAGACGGACTGGGCGGCGTTTGCCGACGGCTGGCGCGCGGGCTACCGGCCCGCGATGGATCGCGTCGGGCGCGGCGAGTGGCAGAACATCGACACGCTGCATCGCCAGATCCTCGACGGCCTGCTCGTCAAGTTCGGCATCACGAACCTCACCGAGGACGAGATCGACCACCTGAACCGCGCCTGGCATCGCTTGATGCCTTGGCCCGATTCGGTGCCGGGCCTGAACCGCCTGCGCTCGCGCTATGTGCTGAGCACGCTTTCCAACGGCAATATCTCGCTTCTCGTCGACATGGCGAGGAACGCCGGCCTGCCCTGGGACTGCGTGCTCTCCGGCGAGCTGATCGGCAAGTACAAGCCCGATCCCGAGGTCTACCGCATGGCGGCACGCCTGCTCGGTGTGAACACCGACGAGCTGATGCTCGTCGCCGCGCACCCGCACGACCTGCAAGGGGCGCAGCGCGCCGGACTGAAGACCGCCTACGTGCCGCGACCGCTCGAGAATGGGCCTGGCCGCCCGCTGGCGCCGGCCGGCGACAGCAAGTTCGACATCGTGGCGCAGGACTTTATCGATCTCGCGCAAAAGCTGGGCGCATAATTTTGCTTCGGAAAAGGAGGAGCATCGATGGTTCGATTCAATCTCAACGGCAAGCCGGTATCCGCGTCATCGGAGGACAGCACTCCGCTGCTCTGGGTCATCCGCGATGAGCTGAAGCTCACGGGGACCAAGTTCGGCTGCGGCGCGGCGCTTTGCGGCGCCTGTACCGTGCACGTGGACGGCAAGGCGGTGCGTTCGTGCGTGACGAAGCTCGGTAGCGTGAACGGCGCAAACATCACCACGATCGAGGGCCTTTCGGCCGACGCCTCGCACAAGCTGCAGAAGGCGTGGGTCGCCGAGCAGGTGCCGCAATGCGGCTATTGCCAGTCGGGCCAGATCATGAAGGCCGCCGAGCTGCTGGCGGCCAATCCGAAGCCGACGCGCGAGCAGATCGTCGAGCACATGGACGGCAACATCTGCCGCTGCGGGACGTACAACCGCATCATCGCGGCCATCCAACGCGCTTCGCAGGAGGCCTAATGGACCGCAGAGACTTCTTCAAGGCCACGGGCGCGCTCTCCTTCGCGGTCGTCGTGGCGGGCGACGGCCTGCGCCTCGTCACCGAGGCCCAGGCGCAGGAAAAGGGCAAGGCGATCAATGCGTGGGTGCGCATCGCGCCGGATGGCACGGTCACCATCCTCACGGCTGGCGCCGAGATGGGCCAGGGGTCGATGACCTCGCTGCCGCTCATCGTCGCCGAGGAAATGGACGCCGACTGGTCGAAGGTGGTGCTCGACTGGGCGCCCGCCGATCCGAAGATCTACGGCTATCCCCTCGGCGAGCGCAGGTCGATGTCGATCGTCGGCAGCCGCGCCGTGCAGACTTACTACAACGACCTGCGCGTCGCCGGCGCGCAGGTGCGCAAGGTGCTCCTCGCGAACGCGGCCGAAAAATGGAGCACCGACGTGAAGACCCTGCGCACGGAGCCCGGCTTCGTGGTCGACGGCGCGGGAAGGAAGCTCGGCTACGGCGAGATCGCCGCCTTTGCGAAGGTGCCGCAGCCGCTACCGGCGGTCGACGCGGCCGAGCTGAAGAAGAACGGGGAGTTCCGCCTCATCGGCAAGCCGGTCGCGCGGCGCGACGTGCCGGCGAAGGTCAACGGCGAGGCGAAATACGGCATCGACGTGCAGCTGCCGGGCATGGTTTACGCCAGCACGCGCCATTGCCCCGAGCACGGCGGCGAGCCGGAAAGCTGGAACGATGCGAAGGTGAGGTCGATGTCCGGGGTTCTCGGCACCGTGCGCCTGCCCGACGGCGTCGCCGTGGTGGCCGACAGCATTCCGCACGCGCTCGCCGGCCGCCTCGCGCTGCAGGTGAAGTGGCGCCGCGGTGCAACGGCCGGCTTCGATTCGGAGACGGCGCTCGAGCAGACGTACGCCAAGGTGCACGCCGACCCGGCCGCCAAGATCGAGGTGCTCGACTCGAAGGGCGATGCCAAGAGCGCCTTCGCTTCCGCCGCAAAGACGGTGCGCGCCGAATTCCGCAGCGACTACGGCTACCACGCGCAGATGGAGCCGCTGAATGCCGTGGCGCGCTTCAACGCGGCCGGCGACCGCGTCGAGATCTGGGAAGGCACGCAGGACCCGGGCACTTCGCGCCTGGCGGTCGCGAAGACGCTCGGCTTCAACGCGGAGCAGGTCGAGTTCCACCAGTGCTACATGGGCGGCGGCTTCGGCCGGCGCACGCTCGGCGACTACGCCTCGGAAGCGGCGCGCATCGCGCGCGAGGTGAAGAAGCCGGTGAAGCTCGTCTGGCCGCGCGAGGAAGACCTGCAGTACGGCATGTTCCGCCCGCAGGCCTTCCAGTGCCTGGAAGCGGCGCTCGACCAGGAAGGCAAGGTGGCCGGGTGGAGCCACTGCGTGGTCGGCGCGGGCGGCGGCCTTCTTCACACCGGCGTGAAGATTCCCTATTACGGCGTGCCCAACCAGCACATCGAGATGCGCGGCGCGCCGAACGGCGTGCGCGTCAAGCAATGGCGCGCGGTCGGCCACGTATTCAACGTGTTCGCCATCGAGTCGTTCGTCGACCAGCTCGCCGCCGATGCCGGCATGGATCCGATCGCCTTCCGCCTCGAGCGCATGCGCGCGACGCCGAAGACGCGCGCGGTGCTGGAGAAGGTCGCGCAGATGTGCGACTGGAACACGCCGCGTCCCGCGGGCCGGGCGCTCGGCCTCTCGCTCTCCGATCGCTCGGGCTCCCAGGCGGCCGGCGTGGCGGAGGTCTCGCTCGACCGCTCGAGCGGCAAGATCCGCGTACACAAGGCGTGGCTCGCCGTCGACGGCGGAACGGTGGTGCAGCCCGAGATGGCGCGCGCCAACGTGGAAAGCGGCATCGTCTACGGCCTTTCGAGCGTGCTGCACGAGCGCGTCACGCTGAAAGGCGGCGAGGTGCAGCAGTCGAACTTCCACGACTATCACGTCCTGCGCATGTCCGACGTGCCGGAAGTGATGGAGGTGGCGTTCCTCGCGAAGGACACCAAGCCGACCGGCCTGGGCGAGATCGGCAACCCGTGGGTCGCCGCCGCGGTGGCGAACGCGGTCTATCGCCTCACCGGCAAGCGCCTCACGCACATGCCCTTCACGCCGGAACGGGTGAAGGGACTGCTGACGGCGTAATTCGGGGTCAGGGCACTAACTCCCGAAGAAATGAAAAGGCCGCCCGCGGGCGGCCTTTTCTTTGCGGCCGGCGCTCTTAGAAAGCTTTCGTGCCGGTGATCTCGACGTCCACGCGGCGATTGCGCGCGCGTCCCTGAGCGGTCTTGTTGTCGGCGACCGGGTTCGCCTTGCCGCGGCCGGCAGCGCGGATCTTCGAGCCGTCGATACCGTGCTGCACAAGGTACTGCTTGACGGCATCGGCGCGACGCACGGAGAGGCGCTGGTTCGCCGCGTCGCTACCCACGCTGTCGGTGTATCCGGTGACGTTGATGGCATCGAAGTTGACGCCCCGAAGCTTCAGCGTGAGCTCATCCAGCTTCGAGCGGCCATCCGGCTTCAACTCGGCCTTGCCGGTATCGAACGCGGCATCGGCGCCCAGGGTGATGGACTGCGGACGCGCCACCACCGGGGTCGGTGCCGGTATGGGTGTCGGCGGCACCACGACCGGCTGCGGCGCAACCACGATGGGCGCGGGCGCCGGCGCGGGAGGCGGCGGCGGCGCGGCGCGAACGACCGGCGCCGGCGCAACGGCAGCCCTCGGAGCGGGCTTCACGAGATCCGGGTCGCATTCGGCAATCGCCTTCGCATCCGTCCATTCCATGGCCGCATGCCAGCAAAGGCCGAAGGGATTCTTGACGATGCCGCCGCCGAAGTCCTTCGCGTAGCCTTCCTGTGCGAATGACACGCTCGGGATGGTGGCGAGCAACAGCGCGGGGACCAGCAATTTGCCTCTCATTTTTCGCTCCCAAACAAGATGAATACCGTGCATTTTCTCTTCTGCAACGTTTCACCAATATGACGTTCTCCACGTGGCCGCTAATATGCAGCTTGCATGAGCGTCGTTGATTGCCGACACAAGAGCGTTCCCGAAGCCGGCAGCGCCATCATTGCCCGCTACAACGCCGCTGCCCCGGGCGAGCGCTTCGACGCCCTGGTCAGCGAACTCGCACCCGGGCTGAAGATGTGGCTGCTCGAGGCAGGCGCTCGCCATGCGGTCCACTGGGACGGAGATGATTGGCGGCTTATCTTCGAGCGTCGCGCGTCTCCCGCGCAGGGCTCGATGCCGGGCCTGCACCATCTCGTGGCCTACGGCGATTCGATCTGGGCCTGCACGCGCGCACAGCGGGTCGGCCGGTTCACGAGCGATGGGGACTGCGTTGTCGCGCGAGCCGTCGCGCGCAAGGCGTCGCATATCACGCTTCATCATCACACCGGGCGCCTTTTCGTCGCCGACGCCGAAGGCGGCGAGATCATCGCGCTGAGGGCCGACGACCTGAGCGAGATCGCGCGCTGGGCAGCGCCCGGCTCGCCGCAATTGCCGCTCGTGAGCGACGACGGCGTCGTTTGCGTGACCGGAGGCGGCACGGGAACCGTCACCATCGCGTGGCCCGAGCGCGACGGTTATCGCAGCAAGAGCTTTCCGGTCGGCGTGGCGCCGCACGATCCATGTCTCGACCGTGCGGGCGCGCACCTCTTCGTCCCGTGCGCCGGCGAGAGCGCGATCGTGAAGCTGCGGCTCTCGGACGGCGCCATCGTCGGCAAGATCACCGTCGGCGACGGACCTTCGCATCTCGCCATCCATGGCGAGCGGGTCTACAGCGCCAACAGCTGGGACGGCAGCGTGAGCTGCGTCTCGACCGAAGGGGAACGGCTCGCACAGGCGGCAAGCGGCGGCTGGGCGCACGCGATCGACCTCTCGCCCGATGGGCGCTTCGTCTACGTCGGCAATTTC
>DATDCR010000418.1:0-1669 GCA_036524215.1 Burkholderiales bacterium | reverse complement strand
GCAGAACACGATTTCCGCCTATCGCGCGGATCTGCAGCAGCTGCAGGCCTTCCTCGGCGGTGATCTGCTGAAAGCGGACGAGGCGGGCGTCTTCTCCTTCTTCGCGTCGCGCAAAGGACGCGCCTCGAGCGCCGCGCGCCGTACCTCGAGCGTCAAGCGCTTCTACCAGTACTGCGTGCGCGAGCGCCTGATCGACGCCGATCCGACGCTCAAGCTCGATCCGCCGAAGCGTGCGCCGAGGTTCCCGAAGACGCTCTCGGAGGAGAACGTCGAGGCGCTCCTTGCCGCGCCCGATGCCAAGACTCCGCTCGGCGTGCGCGACCGCGCGATGCTGGAAACGCTATACGCGACCGGCCTGCGCGTATCCGAGCTCGTCGCCATGAAAAGCCACGAGGCGAATCTGGAAGCCGGCGTAGTGCGCGTGCTCGGCAAAGGCGCGAAGGAGCGGCTCGTTCCCCTTGGCGAGGAGGCCGTCCACTGGATCACGCGGTACGTGAAGGATGCGCGCCAGGAGCTCAAAGGCAAGCGCGAGCCGCAGGCGCTTTTCATCACCGCGCGCGGTGATGGCATGACGCGCCAGGCTTTCTGGCATCTCATTCGCCGCTACGGCGCACGCGCGATCCCCGGCAAGCGGCTATCGCCCCACGTCCTGCGCCACGCGTTCGCCACGCATCTCATCAACCACGGGGCGGACCTGCGGGTGGTGCAGATGCTGCTCGGCCATGCCGACATCTCGACGACGCAAATCTATACGCATGTTGCGCGCGAGCGCCTGAAGCAGCTGCACGCGAAGCACCATCCGAGGGGCTAGTGGAGGCGAGGAGGCCCGCCTAAATGCAAACCCGGGCGACGCAATTCCTGGATGAGCACGGCGTTGCGTACACCGAGCATCATTACGACTACGTGGAGCACGGTGGCACCGCCGTTTCGTCCGATTCGCTCGGCGTGCCGGAGCATGAGGTCGTGAAGACGCTCGTCATGGAAGACGAGCATGCGAAGCCGCTCATCGTCCTGATGCACGGCGATCGCACGGTATCGACGAAGGAGCTTGCGCGCCAGGCCGGACGCAAGCGCATCGCGCCCTGCAAGCCCGAAGTCGCGCAGCGCCACTCCGGCTATCAGGTCGGCGGGACATCGCCATTCGGCACGCGCAAGCCGCTGCCGATCTTCGTCGAGCGCTCGGTCCTCGACCTGCCGGCGATCTACATCAATGGCGGACGCCGCGGCTTCCTCGTGCGCCTTTCGCCTCAGGACCTGATGCGGGTGCTCAAGCCGACGCCGGTCGAGGTCGCTCTATCGTGACGCCGACGAACTTGGCGTTGGGCAGGATGCCGATCTTCGCCACGCTCACCCTTACCCACGGCGCGCCGAATTCGCCCGTCAGCGAAGAGGCCACGCGATCGGCGAAGGTTTCCACGAGCCGGTAGTGCTGCGCGGCGGCGAGCGCCGCGATGCGCAAGGCCACCTGCTCGTAGTCGATCGTGTCGGACACCTTGTCGCTGGAAAAGACCGCCTGGCTGGGCAGCCCGATGTCGAGATCGATGGAAAGCGTCTGCTTGACGTGCCGCTCCCTGCGGTGGATGCCGATGAGCGCCTCGACGCGCAGGTCCCGCACCAGGATGGCGTCCATGATGCGGCTCATTCTATAGAATCGCCGCGATGCCTATCG
>DATDCR010000417.1:0-2466 GCA_036524215.1 Burkholderiales bacterium | reverse complement strand
CTTGGTCAGCGTCGTGACGAGCACGCGCTCCAGCTTCTTCACCCGCAGGCTGATTTCGGAAAGGAGATCGTCCACCTGCGTCGATGCCGGCCGCACGATCACCTGCGGATCCACCAGCCCCGTCGGCCGCACGACCTGCTCGACGATCGCGTCGCCCGATTTCTGGCGCTCGTAATCCGCCGGCGTGGCCGAGACGAACACCGTCTGGCGCACCACCTTCTCGAACTCGTCGAAGCGCAGCGGCCGGTTGTCCAGCGCGGAAGGCAGGCGGAAGCCGTACTCGACCAGGTTCTCCTTGCGCGAGCGGTCGCCCTTGTACATGCCGCCGAGCTGCGGGATGGTGACGTGGCTCTCGTCGATGATCATCAGCGCATCGGCGGGCAGATAGTCGATCAGGGTGGGAGGCGGCTCGCCCTCCTGGCGGCCGGAGAGGTGGCGCGAGTAATTCTCGATGCCCTTGCAGAAACCGAGCTCGGCCAGCATCTCGAGGTCGAAGCGCGTGCGCTGCTCGATCCTTTGCGCCTCCACCAGGCGGCCGGCGTCCTGGAAGAACTGGATGCGGGTGCGCAGCTCCGCCTTGATCGCCTCGACGGCGCGCAGGGTCGTCTCGCGCGGCGTGACGTAATGGCTCGACGGATAGACGGTGAAGCGCGCCATCGGGTGCTGGACGCGGCCGGTCAGCGGGTCGAAGACCTCGAGCTTCTCCACCTCGTCGTCGAGCAGCGAGATGCGGATGGCGTGCTCGGCATGCTCGGCCGGAAAGACGTCGATCACGTCGCCGCGCACGCGGAACGTGCCGCGGCGGAAGTCGAGCTCGCTACGCGTGTACTGCATGGCGACGAGCCGCGCGAGCACGTCGCGCTGCGACAGCTTCTCGCCCTGGCGCACATGCAGGATCATGCCGTGGTACTCGGAGGGATCGCCAATGCCGTAGATCGCCGACACGGTGGCGACGATCACCACGTCGCGCCGCTCGAGCAGCGACTTGGTCGCCGAGAGCCGCATCTGCTCGATGTGGTCGTTGATCGACGAATCCTTCTCGATGTAGAGGTCGCGCGCCGGCACGTAGGCTTCCGGCTGGTAGTAGTCGTAGTACGAGACGAAGTACTCGACCGCGTTCTCCGGAAAGAACTCGCGGAACTCCGAATAGAGCTGCGCGGCGAGCGTCTTGTTCGGCGCCAGCACCAGCGCCGGCCGCCCGAGCTGCGCGATGACGTTCGCCATCGTGAACGTCTTGCCCGAGCCGGTGACGCCGAGCAGGGTCTGGAACGCCAGGCCGTCCTCGATGCCTTCGACGAGCTTGGCGATCGCTTCCGGCTGGTCGCCCGAAGGGGCGTACAGCTCGGCGAGACGAAAAGGGCTGTTGGGAAACGTGAGGGCCACGAGTAGAATGTTGCAGCGCGAAACGAACCCATCATTTTAATCGAATGAACGCCCCTCACTCCCCTTCCCTGCTGGCCCAGGTGCCGATGGCACCTGGCGATCCGATCCTTGGCGTCACCGAGCAGTACGTCGCCGACCAGAACCCGAAGAAAGTGAACCTCGGTGTAGGGGTTTATTACGACGACAACGGCAAGGTGCCGCTGCTCGAGTGCGTCAAGCGGGCCGAGGCCGAGAGGGCGAAGACCGCGGCGCCGTGGAGCTACCTGCCGATCGACGGCCTCGCGGCCTACGACCGCGCCGTACAAACGTTGGTATTTGGTTCCGAGAACAAATCCGTCGTGACGGTGCAGGCGCTCGGCGGCACCGGCGGCCTCAAGATCGGCGCCGATTTCCTGAAGCGGGTGAGCCCGTCGGCGGAAGTCTGGATCAGCGAGCCAAGCTGGGAAAACCACCGGCAGCTCTTCGAAGGCGCCGGCTTCACGGTGCGCAGCTACCCCTACTACGACGCGAAGACGCGCGGCCTCGATTTCCCGGGCATGCGCAACGCGCTACTCGGCGCGCCGGCCGGCACGATCATCGTGCTGCACGCCTGTTGCCACAACCCGACGGGCGTAGACCTCACCGCCGCACACTGGAAGGAAGTGCTCGACATCGTGCAGCGGCGCGGCCTGGTCCCATTCCTCGACCTCGCCTACCAGGGATTCGGCGACGGCCTCGATGCCGATGCCTATGCGGCACGCCTCTTCGCCGAGGCGACGTCGCCGGTCTTCCTTTCAAGCTCGTTCTCGAAGTCCTTCTCGCTCTACGGCGAGCGCGTCGGCGCGTTCAGCATCGTCGCCGCGAGCGCCGAGGAAGCCGCGCGCGTGCTCTCGCAGGTGAAGCGCATCGTGCGCACCAATTACTCCAACCCGCCCTCGCACGGCGGGCAGCTCGTCACCGCGGTCCTCTCCTCGCCCGAGCTGCGCAAGCTATGGGAAGAGGAGCTCGCGGCGATGCGCGATCGCATCAAGCGCACTCGCCTCGACCTCGCCGCGAAGATCAAGCAGCGCGTGCCGTCGGCCGACTTCAGCCACATCCTCAGCC
>DATDCR010000416.1:0-2842 GCA_036524215.1 Burkholderiales bacterium | reverse complement strand
GCGCGTTGTTCTTCCCTTTGCGCTCGGTCATGCCGATCGGATGGATCGGCGGCAGGTAAAGCACGTCGAAGCCCATCGCCTGGACTTCGGGCAGGAACGCGATGACATCGCGGAAGGTGGCATGCGTGCCATCGCCGCGCTCGCCGGCGCCGAGCTGGTGGCCGCCAGCATCGCGAACGCGACCGGTCCCGCGCGCGAGCAGCTCGTGCAGTGGGCGCGCAGCCTGCGCGAGGAGCACGACCCGCAGCAGCTGCACTCGCTCGCGATGGACGACACGCTGCTCGCGCTCGCGCGCGCCCATGCGCCGCGCGCGGGAAGCGCGCAGACCGTCGCCTTCCCGGTGTGGGTGGACCGCGAGCGCGCGCGCTTCAGCACGTGGTACGAGGTCTTCCCGCGCTCGCTCGGCACCGAGGGCCGGCACGGCACCTTCGCCGACGTCGAGCGCCACCTCGAACGCATCCAGGGCCTGGGCTTCGACGTGCTCTACCTGCCGCCGATCCATCCGATCGGCATGACCGAGCGCAAAGGGAAGAACAACGCGCTGAAGGCCGAGCCGCAGGATGTCGGCAGCCCCTGGGCGATCGGCGCGAAGGAGGGAGGCCACAAGGCGATCCACCCCGAATTGGGCAGCATGGCCGATTTCGAGCAGCTGGTGCATGAAGCGCAACGGCGCGGAATGCAGATCGCCCTCGACATCGCCTTCCAGTGCTCGCCCGATCATCCGTACGTGCGGGAGCACCCGGAATGGTTCAGGCAAAGGCCCGACGGCACGGTGCAGTACGCGGAGAACCCGCCGAAGAAGTACCAGGACATCTATCCCTTCGACTTCGAGTCGCCCGACTGGAAGGGCCTGTGGGCCGAGCTGAAATCGATCTTCGAGTTCTGGATCGGCCACGGCGTGACGATCTTCCGCGTCGACAATCCGCACACCAAGTCGTTTGCGTTCTGGGAATGGTGCATCGGCGAGCTGAAGGCGAAGCACCCCGAAGCGATCTTCCTGTCCGAGGCGTTCACGCGGCCGCGCGTGATGCACAAGCTCTCGAAGCTCGGCTTCTCGCAGTCGTACACGTACTTCACCTGGCGCAATGCGCGCTGGGAGCTCACCGAGTACTTCACCGAGCTCTCGCAGGACGCGTCGCGCGAGTACTTCCGGCCGAACGTCTGGCCGAACACGCCGGACATCCTGCACGAGTACCTGCAGCAGGGCGGCAGGCCTGCTTTTCTGGTCAGGGCCGTCCTGGCTGCCACGTTGAGCGCCAACTACGGCATGTACGGGCCGGCGTTCGAGCTGATGGAGGCGACGCCGCGCGAGCCGGGGAGCGAGGAATACCTGAACTCGGAGAAATACGAGATCAAGCGCTGGGATCGCGAGCGGCCCGACAGCCTGCGTCCTTTGATCACCCGGCTGAACGCCATCAGGCGGGAGAATGAAGCGTTGCAGTCCGACTGGACGCTGCGTTTCCATCCGACGGACAACGACCAGCTGCTCTGCTACTCCAAGCAGCAAGGCGACAACCTAATTCTGGTGGTGGTGAACCTGGACGTGAGGTTCGCGCAGGCGGGCTGGGTGGATTTCGACCGCGCGCCCGGCGATGCGTACATCGTCGAGGACCTCGTCGCCGCCGGCCAGTACACCTGGAACGGCCGGCGCAATTTCGTGCAGCTCAACCCGCAGCAGCTACCGGCGCACGTGTTCCGTGTTACGCGAAAGTAACCAGCTCGTCGCCGTCGCGGAGGGCTCGCCCGACCTGCCGGACAGCGCGCTCTGGTACAAGGACGCGGTCATCTACCAGCTGCACGTCAAGGCGTTCCTCGATTCCAACGGCGACGGCGTCGGCGACTTCAAGGGCCTCACCTCCAAGCTCGACTACATCCAGGAGCTCGGCGTCAACGCGCTGTGGCTGCTGCCCTTCTACCCCTCGCCGCTGAGGGACGACGGCTACGACATCGCCGACTACCGCAACGTGCATCCGCAGTACGGCACGCGCGCGGACTTCAAGGCCTTCCTGGACGAAGCGCATCGGCGCGGACTGAAGGTCATCACCGAGCTGGTGATCAACCACACCTCGGACCAGCACCCCTGGTTCCAGGCCGCGCGCCGCGCGCCGCCGGGATCGCGCAAGCGCGACTACTACGTCTGGAGCGACACCGACACGAAGTACAGGGGCACGCGCATCATCTTCACCGACACCGAGACCTCGAACTGGACGTTCGACCCGGTGGCGAAGCAGTACTACTGGCACCGCTTCTTCAGCCACCAGCCCGACCTCAACTTCGACAACCCGCATGTCGTGCGCGCGGTGCTGAAGATCATGCAGTCGTGGGCCGACATGGGCGTGGACGGCTTCCGCCTGGATGCGATCCCCTATCTGTGCGAGCGGGAAGGGACCAACAACGAGAACCTGCCCGAGACGCACGTCGTGCTGAAGCAGATCCGTGCCGCGATCGACGCGCGCTACGAGAACCGCATGCTGCTCGCCGAGGCGAACCAGTGGCCCGAGGACGTGCGGCCGTACTTCGGCGAAGGCGACGAATGCCACATGGCATTCCACTTCCCGCTGATGCCGCGCATGTACATGGCGATCGCGCAGGAGGATCGCCACCCGGTGGTCGAGATCATGCAGCAGACGCCCGACATCCCCGAGCTGTGCCAGTGGGCGGTGTTCCTGCGCAATCACGACGAGCTCACGCTCGAGATGGTGACGCACAAGGAGCGCGACTACATGTGGCGCATGTACGCGGCCGATATGCAGGCGCGCATCAATCTCGGCATCCGCCGGCGCCTCGCGCCGCTGATGGAGAACGACTTCGACCGCATCAAGCTGATGAACAGCCTGCTGCT
>DATDCR010000415.1:0-3357 GCA_036524215.1 Burkholderiales bacterium | reverse complement strand
CTCCTGCAGCGCGTGCACGAGACCTGGATGGACAAGAAGTAGCGCCGTTTCAGGCCGGCGCGCTGGGCCGCGAGGTCCCGGCGTGCTTTGCGACCTGGTAGACGATCGTTACGATGACGATCGGCAGCAGGATGAGGACGGCGACGGCCACGCAGACCCCGCCGGCGATAATTGCGAGCGGGCCGCCTCCACCGCCGCCGCCCGCCGGCAGCGTATCGATGCCCTCGACAAGGCGCGCCACCTCGTCGTCGGTCAGCGCTTCCACGCGCGCCGACGCGTCGACGGCATCGACGCCGAGCGCAACGAGCTTTTGAGCCACTTCCGCGCGCTCGGCCGGCAAGGCGAGCGCGAGGCCGGTGCTGCCGGCCATCAGCAGCAGTGCGGCGGCCAGGCTTCCCAGTAGTCGTTTCATCGGAATCTCCCTTGGTTGTTGGCGGCACCATCGTCGCGCGCGCAGGCAGACGGATCGTTCACGCATCGCTTACCGATCGAATATAAAAACGCCGCGCGCGTTCCGGAGCCCCATGGTCATGGGAGCTACACTTCGAATGTGTTTGCGAAAGCGCAACTGTTCGAGCGGCTCGCCGAAGGCCACAGCGCTCGCATCACCGTCGTCACGCCGAACCGCCGGCTCGCGCATGCGCTGACGCGCGAGCTCGACGACTACCAGGTCGCGAAGGGCCTCTCGTCGTGGGAGGCGGCGGACATCCTGCCCTTCGGCGCCTTCGTCGAGCGCCTGTGGGAGGACGCGCTGTACTCGAGCCTCGGCGAGAAGCTGCCGCTTCTTCTCACGCCGGCGCAGGAGCAGCACCTCTGGGAGCGCATCCTCGAAAGGAGCGGCCTCCTCATCGTGCCGCAGGCGGCGGCGCAGTGCCGCAAGGCCTGGCAGCTCGTCCACCAGTGGCGCATCGCCAATGGCAGCGGCAACGAGGACGCCGCGGCCTTCTCGCAATGGAGCGCCGAGTACCGCAGGCGAACCGCCGGCGAGACCGACGCCGCGCGCCTGCCGGACCTGATCGCCGGGCTGCTGCCGGGCCTCAAGACACCGCAGCTCGTCGTCGCCTATGCCTTCGACGTGATGCCGCCGCAGACGCGCGAGTTCCTCGCGCACTTCACCTGGGAACCTTGCGCGCCCGACGCCGTTGCCGGCGAGGCGGTGCGTGCCTCGTTTGCCTCTGCGAGGCACGAGATCGAGATGGCGGCGAAATGGGCGCGGGGGCGCCTCGAGGAGGGACGCTCGCGCATCGCCGTGGTGGTGCCGGATCTGCATCAGAAGCGGGCCGAAGTGGCGCGCGTCTTCTCGCGCGTGATGCAGCCCGGCTACAACCTCCCCGCGCAGGAACGTCACCCCCGAGTGCTTCAGTCGGGGGCGTTCAACCTCTCGCTCGGCCGTCCCCTCGCGTCGTATCCGCTCGTGCAGGCCGCGCTCACGCTGCTGCGCCTTTGCCATCAATCCATCCCCTTCAGCGACGCGAGCCATCTCCTGCGCTCGCCCTTCGTCGGCGGCGCCGTGAGCGAGATGGCGAAGCGCGCGGCGCTCGACGTGCGCCTGCGCCGCGACGCGGAGGCGACCATCACGCTGCCGAAGCTCATCGCGGGCGCCGAGCCGGCGCCGCTCCTTCGCAGCCAGCTCGAGAAGCTGTTCGAGGCGGCGAAAGCGAAGGCCGAGTCGCCCGGCGAATGGGCGCGCCACTTCTCGGCGCTGCTTGAAGCGGCGGGCTTCCCGGGCGAGCGCGCGCTCGACTCCGACGAATTCCAGACGCGCGCCAAGTGGCACGAGATGCTGGGCGAGCTCTCGAAGCTCGAGCGGGTCGACGATCACATGGCCTTCGAAGGCGCCTTGGCGACGCTCGAGCGCCTTTGCGCCGAGACGCTCTTCCAGCCCGAATCTCCCGACGCGCCGATCCAGATCCTCGGCGTGCTCGAGTCGGCGGGCCTGCGCTTCGATTGCCTCTGGGTGAGCGGCCTCACCGACGGCAACTGGCCGCTCGCCGCGGCGCCCAATCCCTTCATCCCGATCGCGCTGCAGAAGAAGGCCGGCATTCCCGAGGCGAGCGCGGAAGCGTCGCTCGCCTTCGCGCAGCGCCTGACGCGCGAGTGGCTGAGCGCGGCGACGGAGGTCGTCGTCTCGCATGCCGAGCGCGAAGAGGATCGCGATCTCGCGCCTTCGCCTCTTATCGCAACTATCGAGAAGGCCGCCGTCGCGGTCCCCGATTACCCGCGCTACCGCGATCTCCTGTTCTCGAGAAAGCAATTGGAGTCATTCGACGATCGCCGCGCGCCGCGCGTGACGCCGGGAAAAATGCGCGGCGGCACCCGCGTGCTCGCCGACCAGGCCGCGTGCCCGTTCCGTGCCTTTGCGCGCTGGCGCCTCGGCGCCGAAGCGATGGAGGAGCCTTCGCCGGGGCCCGATCCGCGCGAGCGCGGCAAGCTCCTGCATGCGCTGATGCGCGAGATCTGGACCCGCATCCGCTCTTCGAGCAACCTGGAAAGCAACCTCGACCCCGTGATCGCGCAGGCTGCCCAGACCGCCGTGAAGGAAGCCGGCCTCGAAGGCCGCTTCGCCGAGCTCGAGCGCGAGCGCCTGGCACGCCTCGCGCGCGAATGGCTCGAGCTCGAGAAGCGCCGCGCGCCCTTCCAGGTGGTCTCCATCGAGGAGCAAAGGGAACTGAACGTCGCGGGCCTGCAGTTCTCGTCGCGCATCGACCGCATGGACAGGCTGCTGGACGAAAAAGGCGGCCACGTCCTCATCGACTACAAGAGCGGCATGCCCAATCCCCGGCACTGGGACGGCCCGCGCCCGGACGATCCGCAGCTTCCGCTCTACGCCGTCGCCGCGCCGCAGGAGCTCGCCGCCGTCACCTTCGCCAAGCTGAAGACCGGCGACATGAAATTCATGGGCTACTCCCGCGCCGAGCGCCTGCTGCCCAACGTGCAGATCTATCGCGACTGGGAGAAGCTGCTCGAGGACTGGAAGAAAGACACCGACGCGCTCGGCCGCGCCTTCGCCTCAGGCGACGCGCCCGTCGACCCGAAGGAGCAACTCAAGACCTGCCGGCGCTGCGAACTGCACACCCTTTGCCGCGTGTACGAGAAAATGGGGACAGTCCCCATTTCGGATTCTTGAAATGGGGACAGTCCCCATTTTCCGAAAAATGGTGACAGTCACCATTTTCCTAAGCCCAGACCGGATACCCCTTCGCCTTCCACGCGTAGCCGTCGTAGAGCTTGAGCAGCCGCTCGCGCCACGCGTAGACCGGATCGTCGGGCTCGAGGAGCCGCGTCGGCGACACGCAGCGCGCCCACTGGAACGCGCCGAAGAGGATGTAGTCGGCGAAGCCCGGACCGTTGCCGCAG
>DATDCR010000414.1:0-2160 GCA_036524215.1 Burkholderiales bacterium | reverse complement strand
CAGATGACCGCCTCGGCCGGAAGCCGATCGTGGTGCGGCGTGGCCTTCGAATAGGGCATGGCGCCGGACGCCGGATCGGCCTCGCGCGGCAGGATGTTCGGGAAGGCGCCGTTGTACCAGTCGACCAGGCCGGCTTGAGAGCGGAAGTTAGTTGTGAGGGTGAGGCGTTCTAACTGCACATGGGTCCCCGCCTGCGCGGGGACGACGGCAGCGGGGATGGATAGGCCGTGTTCCCACGCCTGCAGGAAGAGCGCGACCTTGGCCTCGCGGAAGCGGTAGATCGACTGCATCGGGTCGCCGACGAGGAAGAGCGTGCGGCCGTCGTCCGGCTGCCAGCCGGAAGTCAGCTTCAGCAAAAGCTCATATTGCGAGTTGGAGGTGTCCTGGAACTCGTCGACCAGGATGTGGGAGATGCGCGTGTCGAGCGCGAGCAGGAGGTCGGTCGGATTGTCCGGCGTGCCGAGCGCGCGCACCGCGCCCTGCGCGATCTCGGTGAAGTCGGTCTCGCCGCGCTCGGCGAAGACGAGCTTGAGGTGCGCGGCGGCGCGCGGCAGGAGCTCGAGGATGGCGCCGATCGTCTCCCACTGCTCGTCGGTGTAGCGCTCGGCGGGCTGGCGCAGGAGCATCTCGAGCGCGTGGCGCAAAGGCTCCGTCTGCTGAGCGGCGGGGACGGGATTCGCCCGGGCGCGCCAGGTGTAGCTCTGGGTGAGCGCCGCGGCGGCGAATTCGGCCGAAGCCCTGGGATGAAGCGAGCGCGCGTGCGCGAGGAGGCGCGCGCGCTCGGCCTGCAGCGCGGCTTCCAGTTCCCTGCGCGTGGGAGCAAGGCCGGCCTTGCGCAGCCACTGGTCGCGCTTCGCGAGCATGGTGGCGATGAGATTGGTCGCGGTGTCGATGTTGTTGTCGAGGTGCGAGAGGAGCCTGCAGGCGGCAGGAGTCAGCTCATCGACGCAGCGAAGCGCGGCTTCCGCGTAATGCTCGCGCGCGTCCTCGATCACGCCGGGCTGCGCGCCGAAGCGCGAGAGCACCGGCATCTGCCGCGTGAGCGAGGCGCAGAAGGCGTCGATGGTCTGGATGCGCAGGCGGTGCGCGATCTCGCCGGCGTTCGCAATCTTGGAGAGGACGCGCTCGCGCATCTCGGCGGCGGCCTTGATGGTGAAGGTGATCGCGACGATCTCTTCGGGCTTCTGCACGACACCGAGCAGGCGGATGTAGCGCTGCACGAGGAGCTCGGTCTTGCCCGAGCCGGCGGGCGCCTGGACGATGAAGGAGCGGCGCGGGTCGAGCGCGGCTTCGCGGGCGGCGGCGTCGGCGATGGGAGCGCGTGCGCTCAATCGTTGTCCGTGTGAAAGCCGATCGAGCGCTTACGCGGCTCGGGCGGAGGTTGGAGCAGAGGCAGGAGCTTGCGATAAACGTCGCGCAGCGCCGAGTCGTGCTCGAGCAACGTCTTGTCGATTTCGGCGAGGCGCTTGAGGATCGCCGTGTTGGCAGCGACTTGTTCGCGCAGCCGGACAAAGGCGCGGACGACGAAGATGCTCATCTGCACCGCGCGGTCGCTCCGGAGGATGTTCGCCGCCATGAGCGCGCCATGCTCGGTAAACGCCCATGGCAATGACCGGCGGCCGCCCCGAGAAGTCCTGGCAAATTGGGATGACTTACCTGAAGAATCAGCAGCTTGTGCGTTTGACATCGCAAATTGCGATGTCAAAGCTCGGGATTCCTCGAGCGTTAGCTGGAAGGCGAAGTCAGCCGGGAACCGATGGCGGTTCCGCTTGAAGGCCTCGTTGAACCGGAACGTCTGAACCCCGTACAAGCGTCCGAGATCCGAATCCAGCAGCACTCGATGACCGCGAATCCTGAGGATCAAAGGTTCTAACCGCTCGGTGCTAAAGGCCTTCTCCACGTCGTCTCCTTCCCCGGCAGTAACATCTAACGGCTCACCCGGATAACGGACGACATGGCCATCAAGCTCTATGACCTCGCCGGGGCCGAAGAAGACCGGCGCTTCTCGCCTTATTGCTGGCGCGCGAAGATGGCGCTCAAGCACAAGGGGTTCGACTTCGAGACGATTCCCTGGCGCTATCACGAGAAGGACGTCATCAAGCCGTTCAAGTCGACGACGGTGCCGGTGCTGGTGGACGGCAACCAGGCGATTCCGGACTC
>DATDCR010000413.1:0-4153 GCA_036524215.1 Burkholderiales bacterium | reverse complement strand
CACCGCCAGCGTGGCGAGGGCGACAAAGGTCGTGAACGGGCGTTTTCTAGGCATGGGGAAATCTCCACTGAAGGACTTGTGCCGCGATGCTAAAGCGCGACGCTCGCCGGCCTTAAGGCCGTACGTCACGCAAGGCCTGCTCCTTTCGGACTACGTCGCGTGTCACCTCGCTCAGGGACTCGAGGAAGGCAATCAGCTCGCGCCTTTCGAACGCCGTCAGCGGCGGCCCGTGACGGCGCAGCACGTCGTCGAGCGTCGCATGGCGGCCATCGTGCATATAAGGCGCAGTGCTTGCCACCTCGCGCAGCGCCGGGATGCGAATGCCCGAGGCGCGCGCCTCGCTGGTGAAGCGGCGACCGGCATGGCAAAGGCTGCAGTTGCCCTTGCCGACGAAGAGCGCGAGCCCGCGCTGCGCTTCTTCCGGATAGGGGGGCGCGGCATCGCGGCGCTCGAGCGCGTCGCGGAAATCGTCGAAGGGCGTGCGGCCGCTGAGCAGCGTTTCCTGGAAGGCCGCCAGCGCCTTGCCGGCATCTTCCAGGGCCGTTCGATCGTCCGGCGGCACGTCGCGGCCGAAGGCGCGCCGGTAATCCGCCGCGTAGTGCACGCGGATGACCTGCGCGACATGCGCCGGCGTGGCGCGCATTTCCCTCGCATCGAGCATCGGCCGGATGCTCTGCGCCGAAAGCCTGTCCTGCTTGCCGTCCCAGCCGAAGGACTTATACAGGCCGACGTTGATGAGGCTCGGCGTATTGCGCTCGGTGGGCTGCAGGCCGAAGGCGCGCTCGCGCCCGTCCTGGAAGGCGCGGTAAGGCACGTGGCAGGTGGCGCACAGGACCGAGCCGCTGCTCGACAGGCGCGGCTCATAGAAGAGCCGCTCGCCCAGGGCGATGGCGGCTGCGTTTCCGGGTGCGCGCGGCGGCGGCCACGGCCCGTGCTGAAGGATGCGGGCCTTCTCCTCCTCGGAAAAGTCGAATGCCGCGGCGCCGGTGGAGGCGAGCGCGAGCAAGAATGCGAGCAGCAACCGCATGCTGTATTGTGCAAGAAAAGAATGAACGTCACGCCGCCGCGCACGCTCGCTGAGCTGTTCCTCGGATTCCTCGCCATCGGCGCGCGCTCCTTCGGCGGCGTGATGCCGTGGGCCTATCGCACCATGGTCGAGGAGCGGCGCTGGGTGACGCAGGCCGACTTCGCCGAAACGATCGGCCTTTGCCAGTTCCTGCCCGGGCCCAACATCGGCAACGCCTCGATCGTCTACGGCAAGCGCTGGTTCGGGCTGGCCGGATCGGTCGTCGCCTTCCTCGGGCTGATGGCGCTGCCCTTCACCTGGGTGATGGCGCTCGGCGTGCTCTACCTGAAATGGGCGTCGCACCCCGCCGTGCACGCGGTCGTGACCGGCGTCGGCGCGACGGGCGCGGGCCTCTTCATGAGCACTGCCCTCAAGCTCGGGCGGGGACTGGTGCACCAGCCGGCCGCGATCGCGCTCGCCGCGGCCTGCTTCATTGCGGTCGGCATCGGCCGCGTATCGATGCTCATCGTGCTGCCGGTCGGCGCCGTCATCGGCATCGTGCTGGCGCGGCGAGGCTGGCTGTGACGCTCGTCGACATCGCGCTCAACTTCGGCCTGCTCTCGCTGATGGCCTTCGGCGGCATGCCGGCGGTGATGCCGGAGATGCAAAGGCTGACGGTGGAGGTGAAAGGCTGGACGAGCGCGGTGGAATTCATGCAGCTCTTCGCCATCGCGCAGGCGGCGCCTGGGCCGAACGTGCTGGTGGTGAGCCTGATCGGCTGGCGGGCGGCGGGGGCGGCGGGCGCGATCGTGGCGCTCCTCGCGGTCTGCGCGCCGGCAGCGGTGCTCGCCTGGTGGGTCGCCGACCTGTGGGAGCGCTTCAAGGGCTCCGAGTGGCGCACGGCGATTCAGCGCGCGATCGCGCCGCTCGTCGTCGGTCTTACGCTTGCCGGGGGATTCGTGCTGTGCACGCCTTCGACGCCGGACTGGCGCCTGTGGCTGATTGCCGGCGCCAGCGTCACCGCCTCTCTCGCGACGAAGCTGAATCCGCTGTGGATTCTCGCCGCGGGCGGGACGCTGGGCGCCTTGCTGCTTTAGATCGACCTGCCTTAGATCGGCTTGATCACGCCGTCCTGGCCTACGCGCACCTTGTCGCCGCTCTTGAAGGTGATCGGGGCGCCGGTCTCGTCGGACAGGTTCTTCGTCGAGCCATCGTTCATGCGCACGGTGATCTCGTATTTCTTGTGCGCACGCGCCTGCCGCTCGATCTGGTGTCCCGCGACCGCGCCGACCACCGCGCCGACCGCCGTGCCCGCGCGGCTGCCGTCGCCGACCTCGTGGCCGATGACCGCACCGCCGACACCGCCGGCGACCGCGCCGATGCCGGTGCCTTTGCCTTTCACTTCGACTTCCTTCACCTCGACGATCACGCCGCAGTCAGCGCACGCCGCGGCGGTGTGCGTGGCGGCCGTCGTCTGCTTGGCCGTCGCGACATGCTGCTTCTGCTGCGCCGGCTTCGCGGAAGACTGAGCCACCGCGGGTTTCTCCGGCGCGACGTCGGCCTTGGTGCCGGGCAGATAGCCGGTGATGGCGGCCACCGCCACGCCGGCCGCGACGATCACCGCGACCGAAGCGCCGGCGATGAGTGGATGTATTCCCTTTCTTTCTTGAGCTTCCATGGGGTCCTCCGTTGACTCCTGTGGTTCAGGAGCGAAGGGTACCCGGCGCCACGTTACGCGTCTGTGACGAATCCGACGAACGGCCGAGGTTGGCGGGTTCCCCGGCTGGTAAGAATTTCAGCTCAAGGCAGCGCCTTGTCGAATACCTGGCGCTCGCGCGAAGCGAGCAGCGGCACCGCCTCCGCTAGGTACTTCTTGAAGTGCGGCGTCTGCTGGTGCGCCTCGAACGCGCGTTCGTCGTTGTAGACCTCGAACAGCATGATCTTCGTGCGGTCCTTCGGGTCGACGAGCACCTCGAACTGCCGGCAGCCCGGCTCCTTGCGCGCGGCGCGCGCATTCTCCAGCGCCATCGGCATCCAGCGCTCGACGTTCTCGGGCTTGATGCGGATATTCACGACGAGCACGAACATGGAGATTCTCCTTTACTTGGGTTCCGTGCCCTGCATCAGGAGCTGGACCAGCAGCTCGACGCTCGAGCGCGTCTTGGCGGTAATCGCGGTGAACTCGATGCCGCAGAGGTAGCGATCGCCTTCAGCGTTGCATTTCTTCACGCGGCCGTAGATGTCGGAGGCGCGATGATTCACGAGCGGCAGGTCGATGCGGATCTTGACCTCGTCGGCCGGCACGAGCGGCTGCTTGATGCCGGCGAGCAGGCCGTGATAGCCCAGCACCAGCACCACGCCTTTGTGGATCTGCGGCATCGTGATATCGGTTTGCACCACCTGGTAGGCAAACGGGATGCCGACCTTGACGCGCGGGCTCTTGCGGATGTCGCGCCGCGGCACCGCCTTGCCCAGGCGCGGGATCTCCAGCAGCTCGCGCACGGTGATCGGCTCCGACTTGCCCTTGACGTGCAGCGAGAACGGCTCGCCGGTCGTGACGAAGCCGCTGCAATGCTGGTAGGTGTTCTCGCTGATCAGCACCTGCCCGCGCAGGCTGAAGGCCTCGATGCGCGCCGCGAGGTTCACCTCTTCGCCGATCACGGTATGCGCCTCATACAGCTCCGAGCCCAGCGTGCCGACCATCATGTCGCCCGTGTTGATGCCGATGCCGAGGTAGAGCTCGGGCAGCGAACGGTCGCGATAGTGCGCGTTCAGCTCGTCCATGGCGAGCTGCAGATCGACCGCGCACGCCACGGCGCGCTCGGCGGGCGCCTTGCCCGACGGCGCCTCGCTGAAGCGCACCATCAGCGAGTCGCCCATGAACTTGTCGATCGTGCCCTCGTGCGCGAAGACGACCTGCGTCATGGTGACGAGGCAGCGGTTGAGCACCTGCAGCACCACCTCGGCCGGGTAGCGGCCCGAGATCGACGTGAAGCCGCGCAGGTCGGCGAAAAGGATCGTCAGCTCGCGATGCGCGAAGCCGTCCTGCCCCTGGCGGTTTCCGCTTGCCACGTTGCGCAGGAGCTTCGACAGGATCGCTTCGGCGTCGGCGCCGAGGCGCTGGCCGGTCTCGGCCGAGACCAGGCT
>DATDCR010000412.1:0-13569 GCA_036524215.1 Burkholderiales bacterium | reverse complement strand
CGTTCACCTGGCTGGCGGTGCCCGCCTCGGTGATCTGCACCCGGTACTGCTGCGCCTTGACCTTGGCGTCGCTCGAGAACATGCGCGCGAAGAGGCCGCGCTCCTTGTTCTCCACGTCGGGGTCAGCGTAGCGCACGAAGTAGATGCCTTTCGCGCGGTCGCGGTCCTCGACGGTGAAGCCGACGCGGTCCAGCGCGAGCCCGACGCGGCGCCATACGCGATCGAAGGGCTCGAACACCTGCAGCAGCTCCGCGCCGTCGATGCCTTTGCGGATCTCGGCGCGCTGCTCGCCCGGCGCCGCGGCCGCGGCGGTCAGCGTGCGCGCCTTCTCCTGCTGCACGCCGAGGCGGACCATCAGGCGGCGCAGGAACTCGGCCTCGAGCTCCGGGTCCGGCGCGCGCGGCTGCCAGCGCGTATCGCCCGGCGCGTTGCTCGAGGGGTCGCGCATCGTGGTGTAGACCTCCTCCATGCCGCGATGGCTGATGTAGATCTCGGTGCCTTTGCCGTCCGCCGTGCGATCGAGGCGCGTGCGGTAGCGGTCGAGCTCGGAGCTGGAATAGAGCTGGTCGAGCGCCTTGCCGAGCAGGTTGCGCAGGCCGCCTTGCGGGATGCGCGAGCGGTTCTCCGCCCAGTCGGTCTCCATGACGCCGAGCTCGGGCAGCTCGAGCTTGATGAGAAAGCCGTTCTCCTGCCAGAAGTCCTTCACCACGGGCCAGAGCTTTTCCGGCGCCTCCTCGACGACCAGCCAGCGCTGCGTGCCGGCGCGCTCGACGTGCATGCGCTCGACCGGCGGCAGCACGGCCACGCTGGCGGCGGGCTTCGCATCGCGGCGCTCGGCCTCGTAGCCCGAAAGCGTGGCGCTCGCGCGCGCGCTGTCGGGCACGGCGTACCGGTTATCGCGCGCGGGCGAAGTCAGGTCCGGCGGCACCTCGAGCGGCGGCAGCGTCGCGGCGTTCTTGTACTCGACCTTGCCTTCCATCCACTCGTTCCAGGACGAGCAGGCGCCGAGCAGGAGCACGCTCGCGGCGACCGCTACGAGCTTTGCCATCAACCGCGTGCTTCCACTACGCGCAGCCCCGGCAGCGAGATCCCCGCCTCGTGCAGTGCTTCGCGCACGCTCTGGTGGAAGCGCTCGGCGAGCGGCGAAAGCGGCAGCCGCAGGCCGGGCTCGATCATGCCCATCTCGGCGAGCGCCCATTTGACCGGAATCGGGTTCGCCTCGACGAACAGGCGCTGGTGCAGCGGCAGCAGCTTCAGGTTCAGCTCGCGCGCCTTCTTCACGTCGCCGACCAGCGCGGCGGCGCACATCTGGTGCATGAGCTTCGGCGCCACGTTGGCGGTGACCGAGATCACGCCGTGGCCGCCCAGCAGAATTAGCGCGAGCGCGCCCGCGTCCTCGCCGCTGTAGATGGCGAAGTTGCGCGGCGCGCGGCGGATGAGGTCCGAGCCGCGCTCCATGTTCGCCGTCGCGTCCTTGATGCCGATGATGCCCGGCACCTGCGCGAGGCGCAGCACGGTGTCGTTCTGGAGGTCGGCGACGGTGCGGCCGGGCACGTTGTACAGGATCATCGGCAGGTCGACCTTCTCGGCGATCGCCTTGAAGTGCCGGTACATGCCCTCCTGGGTCGGCTTGTTGTAGTACGGCACGACGGAAAGGCAAGCGGTCGCGCCGGCCTTCTTCGCCGATTCGGTGAGCTCGATCGCCTCGACGGTCGAGTTGCCGCCGGTGCCGGCGATGATCGGGATGCGCCCGTGCGAATGCTGCACGGCGAGGCGGATCAGCTCCTTGTGCTCGTCGAAGTTCACCGTCGGCGATTCGCCGGTGGTGCCGACCACGACGATGCCGTCGGTGCCTTCGGACACGTGCCAGTCGATGAGGCTCCTGAACCGCGCGAGGTCGAGGCTGCCGTCCTCTCGCATCGGCGTGACGATCGCAACCAGGCTTCCAGTAATCATGGCGGGATTCTAACTCCATCGATATTGCCGCGGACGGCGCAAAGGCGCTGGACCATCGCCGGCTTCGGTTGCTCGACGTAGCCCTGCTCGAACGCAAGCGTGTTAAGGCGAGCAAACGCTATCAGGAGCTCGTAAGGTTGCAGCAGGAACGCCGGATTCGAGGGCCGGCCGTAGCGCTCGTTGCCTGTCATGAACGTTTCATAAATGAGCACGCCGCCGTCGGCGAGCGCATCCTCGAGCGGCCGGAAAAGCGGCCGGTGAAGATAGTTGGCGACGACGATGCAGCCGAATCGCTCGCCGGCAAACGGCCAGGGACGGCCGTCTTCCAGGTCCGCCTGCACGAAACGCACGCCCTCGATCGATTGCGCCTCGCGATCGACGGCGACGACCTCCCTGCCGCGGCTCGCGAAGAGCCGGGCGTGGCGGCCGCTGCCGCAGGCGACATCGAGAACCGGTCCGCGCTCGACGATGGCCGCGCAGCGCAGCACCCACGCGGACGGCGGTTCAACCTGCGAATGGGTATGCGCTGGCGTCACCAAGCCCGCGCAATGTAGCAGAGCTGCGCTTCAGCTCCGCAGCACTTCGAGCGCCTGCGACAGGCGCGTCACCACCTCGTCGGCGCCGAGCTTGAGCAGCTTCTCTCGCGCGCGCTCCTGTTTGTCCTCGGCGCTCCACAGGCCGATGGCGATCTTCACGCCGGGCAACTGCCGGCGCAGCCGGCGCGCGAGGTAGCCGGCAAAGTGCGCCGCGCCCGGCGGCACGGCCGAGATGAGCACCGTCTTGCACTGGTGCTTCGCCACGATCTGCGCGATCTCGGCCGGAAGCGGCGGCGCGCCGACGACGAACGCCTGGCCCGGCGGCAGCAGCCGCGCCAGCATCTGCGCGGCGACATGGTCGGCATCGTCGCGCGCCGCGACGATGCACACCGGCCGCGCCGAATGGGCGACCGGCTCGTGCTCGATCTCCTCGACGATGCGCCGCACGTTCTCGAACACGAAGCGCTCGCGCGCCGGCTCGAGCGTTCCCTTGTTGCGGTCCGCCTCGGCGAGGCTGAGCGCCGGGATCACCACTTCGTCGAACGTGTTGGCCACGCCATGGCCCGCCAGGTGCTGCTCGATGGCCTCGGCCGCCTCCTCGTGGTCGAGCGCGACCAGGCGCTGGTAGAAGCGCTGCTCCGGCGAAAGCACCGGTTCGACGCCGAGCAGGACGTTCAGGTAGCCGAACTCGGGGATATGGCGACCGACCACCGCCACGCACACCGTGAGCGGCGTCGCGAGGAGCAGCCCGACCGGTCCCCAGAGCCAGGTCCAGAAGACCACCGCGGTGATGATCGCAATCGGGCTGAGGCCGGCGCTGCGCCCATAAAGCCACGGCTCGAGGACGTAAGCGAGGATCGTCTCGAGGACGAGGAACACGCCGACGGTCCACATGACCGGCGCCCAGCCGTCGGAGATCGCCAACGCGAGGGCGAGCGGGATCGCCGCCGCGATCCATACGCCGACATAGGGAATGAAGCGCAGCACCATGCCGAGCAGGCCGAACAGCAGCGCGTTCGGAATGCCGATCAGATAGAGCGCGACGCCGAACGCCGCGCCGAACATCGCGTTCACCAGGAACTGCGTGGCAAGGTAGCGGCTCACGCGGTACGACGCCTCGGCCATCGCCCTGGTGGTGAGATGGATCCTGCCGGCGCCGATCAGCGCGATGGCGCGCTCGCGCATGTTCTCCCGGTTGAGCAGGAAGAGGATGGTGAATACCACGATGGCGAGCGCCATGGCGAAAGGCTGGGCGAACGGCTTGAGGAAGTCGCTCAGGGCTTCGATCGGCGTCGCGGGCGACTCCTTGACCGGCACCGGCGGACGCTCGGGCGCCGCTTCCTCCTCGAGATCCTTGATCGCCTCGGCCGCCTTGCCGATCTGCGTATCGCGCCGCGGCTTGCGCAGCGCGCGGATCTTGGTGACGATGTTGTGGCGGTATTCCGGCAGCTTGGCGCCGAGCGATACCGCCTGGCTCGCCGCCACCGCCCCGATGCCGAAGATGAGGCCGAAGCCGAGCAACACCACGACGAAGGTCGACGCAATGCGGCCGAAGTGCCAGCCCTCGAGGCGGCGCACCGCCGGGGCGAGCGCGAAGGCGAGCAGCATCGCGACCGCCAGCGGGATCAAGACCTCTTTCGCGAGGTAGAGGACCGCTGCGGCGACGAGCAGCGCGATGATCGAAGAGCGGCGCGGGCGGGTGCCGCTCGGCAGATACGCCGACAACCTCGCCCCTCAGGCCAGCTCGAAAAGCAGCAGCGAGCGCGCGGTCACCTCGTACACGTGATCGGCGCCGAAGCGGCTGCCCTCGGGCAGGTCGGGCATGTTGGTATCGGCCACCAGCTGCCAGGCTTCGCCCTGCGCCCCGGCCGGCAGCGTGAACCTCACGACGTCCTGCCAGCTGTTGAAGATGATGAGCAGCGTCGCTTCCTGCCCGCGCTGGCGGATGCCGCTTTGCTGCGCACGGCCGTCGAGCAGCATGCCGAAGCAGCGCGTGTTGCCGTCGTCCCATTCGGCCGGCGTCATCTCCTTGCCGGTGGTGCTGACCCAGGTGACGTCCTTGACGCCGAGCTCCTCGCTGTAGGTGCCGGAGAGGAAACGCTTCTGCCGCAGGATCGGATACTTGTGGCGCAGGCCGGTGAGCTTCTTCACGAAGCGGATCAGGCGCTCGGTGGCATCGTCGCTCTTCCAGTCGAGCCAGGAGATCTCGTTGTCCTGGCAGTAGGCGTTGTTGTTGCCGTTCTGCGTGCGCGCCCGCTCGTCGCCGGCAAGCAGCATCGGCGTGCCTTGCGAGAGCAGCAGCGTGGCGAGCATGTTCTTCATCTGGCGCTTGCGCAGGCCGCGGATCGCCTGGTCGTCGCTCGGGCCCTCGGCGCCGTGGTTCCACGAGCGGTTGTGCGAATGGCCGTCGTTGTTGCCCTCGCCGTTCGCCTCGTTGTGCTTGTCGTTGTAAGTGACGAGGTCATTCAGCGTGAACCCGTCGTGCGCGGTGATGAAGTTGACGCTCGACCACGGCTGGCGTCCGCGATGGTTGAACACGTCGGGCGACGCGCAAAGGCACGGCGCGAGCGCCTTGGCGTTCGCCTCGGCGCGCCAGAAGTCGCGCACGGTGTCGCGGAAGCGGTCGTTCCATTCCGCCCAGCCCGGCGGGAAGCGGCCGAGCTGGTAGCCGCCGGGCCCGCAGTCCCACGGCTCGGCGACGAGCTTCGCCTCGGCGAGCAGCGGATCCTGGATCGCGGCCTTCATGAAGCCGTTGTACGTGTCGAAGCCGCCCGGCTCGCGCGCGAGGATGGTGCCGAGGTCGAAGCGGAAGCCGTCGACGTGCATCTCCTGCATCCAGTAGCGCAGGCTGTCGGTGACCATCTGGATCACGCGCGGATGCGAGAGATTCAGCGTGTTGCCGGTGCCCGTGTCGTTGACGTAGCAGCGCTTCTTGTCCGGCACGAGGCGGTAGTACGACGCGTTGTCGATGCCGCGAAAGGACAGCGTCGGCCCCTTCTCGTTGCCCTCCGCGGTGTGGTTGTAGACCACGTCGATGATCACCTCGAGGCCGGCATCGTGGAAGCGCGCCACCATCTCCTTGAATTCCTGCAGGCACTTGGCCGCATCCGCGGCGTAGCGCGGGTCCGGCGCGAAGAAGCCGATCGAGTTGTAGCCCCAGTAATTGGTGAGGCCCTTGTCGAGCAGGAACGAATCGTTGATGAAGGTGTGCACCGGCAGCAGCTCCACCGTCGTCACGCCGAGCGCCTTGATGTACTCGATGACCTCGCGGCAGGCGAGGCCGGCGAAGGTGCCGCGCTCGCGCTCCGGCACGCCCGGATGCAGCTTCGTGTAGCCGCGCACGTGCGTCTCGTAGATGATGGTCCGGTCCCACGGCACCGGATGCCAGACCTTCTCGCGCTTCCAGTCGAAGTTCGAGTCGACCACCACCGCCTTCGGCATGCAGGGCGCGCTGTCGCGCTCGTCGAACGTCGTGTCCTCTTCGCCCATGCGGTAGCCGAACACCGCGGCATCCCACTTCAATGCGCCGATGTGCGCGCGAGCATAGGGGTCGAGGAGAAGCTTGTTCGGATTGAAGCGATGGCCTTCCTCGGGAGCGTACGGCCCGTGCACGCGAAAACCGTAGATGGCGCCCGGCCCGATGCCCGGCACGTAGCCGTGCCACACCTCGTCGCGGTATTCCGGCAGCTCGATGCGCGCCGTCTCCACCTGGCCGCTGGCGTCGAACAGGCACAGCTCGACACGCGTGGCGTGCGCCGAGAACAGCGCGAAATTGACGCCTTCGCCATCCCAGGTTGCGCCGCGGGGGTATGGCAGGCCTTCCTTGACGGGGACGAGCTTGAGCTGCGGGGCGTTCATGCGCGAATCAGACAGTGGAACGCAAGCCGCGTGCCGCGCCTGGGGCGCGGCATAGGCTGATCGGACTAGCTAGAGCTTCTCGACTTGCGCGAGGCTCGCGGCGCCGATCGCCTTGCGCAGCGCTTCGATCGCCGCCGGCCGCGGGTAGCTGCGCCGCCACGCGAGCGCGACGCGACGCGTCGGCACCGGTCGGGCGAACGGCAGCACGCGGATCAGCTCGCCCGGCCGCTGCGGATCCAGCGCGGTCGCCGGCAGCACGGTGACGCCGACGCCGCTCGCCACCATCTGGCGAATCGTCTCGAGCGAGCCGCCTTCGATGGCGCGCGTGCGCGCCGTGTGGCAGAACTCGAGCACCTGATCGCGAAAGCAGTGTCCCTCGCCCAGCAGCAGCAGGCTTTCCCTGGTCAGCTCCTGGGCGCTCACGCGCTTGCGCGCCTCCCAGGCATGGCCCTTCGGCACGGCGACGAAGAACGGCTCGTCGTACACCGCCCTGGTCTCGATCCCCGGCTCCTGGAACGGCAGCGCGATGAGGATTACGTCGACCTCGCCGCTCTTCAGCGCCTCGGCCAGGCGGTGCGTGAAGTTCTCCTGGATGTGGAGCTGCATCGCCGGCGCGCTGCGGCGCAGGATCGGAATCAGCTTCGGCAGCAGATACGGCCCGATGGTGTAGATCGCGCCGAGGCGAAGCGGACCGGCGAGCGGATCGCGGCCGGCCGCTGCGAGCTCGCGGATACGCGAGGCCTCTTCCAGCACGCGCTGCGCCTGCTCGACGATGCGCTGCCCGGCCGGCGTAACCGTCATTTCGCCCGGCCCCCGCTCGAACAGCGCGACGCCGAGCTCTTCTTCCAGCTTCTTGACCGCGACCGAGAGCGTGGGCTGCGAGACAAAGCAGGCTTCTGCGGCGCGCCCGAAATGGCGCTCGCGCGCCACGGCGACGATGTACCGCAGCTCGGTAAGGGTCACCGGCCGCGGGCGAAGAAATAAAGCGGAATGCCAGCCACCATGATCGCCAGGCCGGCAAACACGGCCACGCCGAACTCGACCGCGAAGCGCACGTAGTTGATGCTCGAATAGAGCATGTAGAGGCAGGCGGCCGCGAAGGCGAGCGGCACGATCGGATAGAGCGGCACGCGGAACGGCGGCGCCTCCGCCGCCCTGCGCCGGAAGACGAAGAGCGTAAGCGAGGTGAGCAGGAAGAAGGTCCAGAAAACGGGCGAGGTGTAGGCCACCATGGCGGTGAAGCCATCGGGCGTCACCGAGCTCGCGCCGACGAGGGCAAGCGCGATCACAGCCTGCACGATGAGCGCGTTGGCGGGCGTGCTGCCCGCTTCCCGCCACGAGCCGAGGGAACGGAAAAAGCGGAAGTCGCGCCCCAGCGCATAGGTCGTGCGCGCGCCGGTGAAGATGGCCGCGTTCATCGTGGTCAGCGCGGCAAGGCAGACGATGAGGGAGAGCACCACGGCTCCTCTGTCGCCGACCAGGGCGCGGGTGACGTCGGCGGCGACCGCCTTCGATGCCTTCAGTCCTTCCAGGCCCAGTGCCGCCAGGTAACCGAGATTGACCAGGAGATAGAGCAGCGTGACGGTCAGGATGCCGCCCACCAGGATGCGCATCATGTTGCGCCGGGGGTCACGCACTTCGCCGGCGAGGTAGGCGGCCTCGTTCCAGCCGCCGTAGGTCAGCAGCACGAAGATCATCGCCAGGCCGAACGCGCCGCCGCCGCTGCCCGCCGCGGCTGCCGGCCTGGCGCTGCCGCCTGCAAGCAGTCCGGCGAGCGCGATGAACGCGAGCCCGGCGAAGAGCAGGATCTGCATCACCTTCTGCAGCGTCTTCGATTCAACGGTGCCGACGACGTTGAGGGCCGTCAGCGCGACGATGCCGAGCGCGGCGTAGAGGGCGGAGCTGTGCGCGCCGAGGCGGAGTATTTCCGAGGCGTAATCACCGAACACGAACGCCACGGCGGCGATCGCCCCGGTCTGGATTACGGTCATCCGCGACCACGCAAAGACGAAGGCCACGCCGCCGCCGAGCGCGCGCGAAAGGAACGCGTATTCGCCGCCGGTTTCCGGATAGCGCGCGGAAAGCTCGGCGTAGACGAGCGCGCCGCACAGCGACACCAGCCCGCCGAGTACCCAGGCGAGGATGAATTCGGCGTTGCTCGACACATTGCCCGCGACGACCGACGGCGCCCTGAAGATGCCGGCGCCGATCACCATGCCGGAGATGAGGACGATGCCGTCCCAGACCGAGAGCAGCGGCTTGGGTGATCCGGCTAGCGGCTGCGCGTCGCGATCCATGGCAGCGTCCTCGTGTTGTTGCCGTCGGAAATGCTAACCACGCCCTCGATGCGCTCGCCGCGCAGGGTGCCGACGAAATAGTGATGCCAGGCGCGCGCGCCGACGACGCCGGTCGCCACCAGCTTGATCTCCTCGCCGCGCAGGCGCGTGTTGCGCACCACGAGGCCGCGGCCCTGCGTGCTCACCTCGACCTCGAGCATCTGATAGCGCTGCTTGATCTGGAAGCGCCATGCGCCGCCGTGGTCGCGGATCTGGCTCGCCCAGCTTCCCGACGCCTGCGCCGGCACGATCCAGAGCTCGATCTTCGACTCGCCGCCGACGCCGACCGGCTTCTCGGGTGTTCGCATCTGCAGGGTCTCGTCGGCCGGCCAGTCGCCGATGCCGCCGTCGTGCGACACGATGCGCGTGCCGGGCTTCAGCGCGAGCAGTCGCGGCAGCAGCTTGGCATTGAACTCGGGAAGCAGGTACATCGTGACGACCGTGGCCGGCGAAAGGTCGGTCTCGAAGATGTCGCGCACCTCGAAGCGCGCCCGTTGCGCGACGCCCGCGGTGGCGGCGTTCTGCGTCGCCAATTTCACCAGAGCCGGATCGAGATCCACGCCGAGGCCGCTCGCGCCGCGCTTGGCCGCCTGGATGACGATGCGCCCGTCGCCGGAGCCCAGATCGATCACGTGGTCGCCCTTGCCGACCTCGGCCATGCGCAACATGCGCTCGACGATCTCGACGGGCGTATTGACATAGGGCACGGTACCGTCGTCCCAGCCCCAGACTTGCGTCTGCGCATGCGCGGGCGAGGCGGGCGAAGCGAGCAGCGTGAAGGCAAGAAGCAGCGTGCGGGTAGGCATGGGGACGGCACTATTACCTTTGGCTCGATACAAGGCAAGCGTAAGGTCGCAGGCTTCCGAAGGGACCCCGCCCATGACCGATTCCAAAACCCCCATGGCGCTCGCCATCGCCATCCTGTCGATCGGCTGCACCACGATCGAATATGGCTACGTCGGCGTCCAGCCGCTCGAAAACAACCTCGGCCACGTCATCGGGCACAAGGAGATCCTGCGCGATGCGCATACCGGGGAGGAAGTCGAGCGCGTCACCTACTACGCGCCGCGCATCGACGCCAACGGCAACGTCGTCGGCTACGAGGAACAGGCCGACAGCGGCATGATCCTGCGCGACCTCAACGGCCGCCGCGTGGGCTTGCGCTACATCGACCTGCGCAGCCGGGACACCAACCCGCGCGGCGACGTCACCATCACCGTCACGCCTTAGGGCGCCCGGCCGGGAAAAGGCCCCTGGGCGACGATGTCCAGCGCCTTGAGGAACATCAGGGTGGGCGGCAGCGCCTCGCCGGCGTACCAGTGGCGCACCTCCTCGGCGTCACAGCCTACGAATTGCGCCAAGCGCTCGATGCTGCCGGTGTCGTCAGCGGCGCGCCGCACGGTGCGGCACGGGGGCGTGTCGGAATACAGATTCATGGTTGCCAGGAGCCTCGGGTCTCGGTAGGCAGCATCGTGCACGCGCGGCGGCCGGCGGCTTGTCGGCGCATTCGGATCAGCGGGTAGGAAGATTCTCGTTCGGGCGTAGCATTTCCGTCGATAAGGCCGGTCTCGCCACGCAGGCCAAAACGCCTTAGCGGTTAGAATGCGCCCGCCCCGCCCCGGTAGCTCAGTGGATAGAGCAGCCCCCTCCTAAGGGGCAGGTCGGACGTTCGATTCGTCTCCGGGGTGCCAGCGAACTCCGACGGAGCGGATCGAATGACAAAGGCATTTCTCGCGGCTTGCGCAATCTTTGCGGCGTCCACCGTTCTGGCGGAAGGCGAGCAGGACCGCTGGAACCTGGGCGACCTGTACGCCTCGCGCGAAGCGTGGCAGGCCGATGCCACCAAGCTGCAGGCGGAGCTGAAAGCCTTCTCCGCATGCCGCGGGCATCTCGGCGATTCGGCGCGGCGCCTGAAGTCGTGCATGGACGCGTATTCCGGCTTTTCCAAGCGCTACGCGCGACTCGAGGTCTACGCCTCGGAGCTGCTGTCCGAAGATACCAGCGTGGCGGAGAGCCTCGAGCTCAACGAGAGGGCGCGCCTCCTTGGCACACAGCGCGAGGAAGCCGTCTCGTTTCTCAAGCCGGAGATCCTCAAGCTGGGCCGCGCACGCGTCGAGCGGTTTCTCGCCGAGGAGAAGCCGCTCGGCATCTATCAGCACGAATTCGACCGCATCCTGCGCCTGGCGCCGCACACGCTGGATCGCCAGGGGGAAGCCCTGGTGGCGAAGTTCGATCGCTCGCAGGGCGCGGCCGACTCGGTATTCAGCATCCTCTCCAACAGCGAGGTGCCCTGGCCCACGGTGCGGCTCGCCGGCGGGAAAGAAGTCGTGCTCGACCAGTCCGCCTATACGCAACATCGCGAGGCGCCGGCGCGCGAGGATCGCAAGAAGGTTTTCGATGCGTTCTGGGGGACGTGGAAGAAGTTCGAGCGCACCTTCGGCGTGACGCTGCACGAAAGCCTGAAGAAGGACGCCGTCTATACGAGTGTGCGCAAGTATCCGGACACGCTGACGCGAGCGCTCGATCGCCAGCGCATCCCGGTGGCGGTTTACGACACGCTGATCGCCGAGGTGAACAAGGGACTGCCCACGCTGCACCGTTACTTCCGCCTGCGCGCCAGGATGCTCGGCATCAAGGACGCGATGCGCTACTACGACGTCTATCCGCCCCTCGTCGAGAGCTCGCTCAAGTATCCCCTCGAGGACGGCAAGAAGATGGTGCTCGAGGCGGTCAGGCCGCTCGGCGAGCGTTATGCCTCGACGATGGCGGCCGGCTTCGCCAGCCGCTGGATGGACGCCTACCCGCGGCCGCACAAGCAGTCGGGCGCGCACATGGACGGCGCCGCGTACGACGTGCATCCCTTCGTGCTGATGAACTACAACGATAACTACGAGTCGGTGTCGACGCTCGCGCACGAATGGGGCCACGCCCTGCACTCGGCGCTGTCGAATGCGACGCAGCCCTACGTCAACTCCCACTATGCGACCTTCGTCGCAGAGATCGCCTCGACCTTCAATGAGGAGCTGCTGCTTGAGCACGCACTCAAGACGGCGAAGAGCGACGACGAGCGTCTGCTGTATCTCGGCTCGGCGCTGGAGGGGCTGCGCGCGACCTTCTTCCGCCAGGCGATGTTCGCGGAGTTCGAGCGCGACGTGCACGCCCGCGTGGACCGCGGCGAAACGCTGAGCGGCAAGAAGCTAAGCGAGCTCTACGGCGATCTCCTGCGCCGCTACCACGGCGATCGCGAAGGCATCGTGAAGATCGACGACCTGTATACCGTCGAGTGGGCGTACATCCCGCACTTCTATTACACCTTCTACGTCTTCCAGTACGCGACCTCGATTGCGGCGAGCTCGCAGCTCGCGCAAGGCGTCCTGAAAGGCGAACCTGGCGCGCGCGAGCGCTACATCCGGCTCTTGAGCGCGGGGGGCTCGGACTACCCGTACGAGCTGGTAAAACAGGCGGGCGTCGACCTCGCCACGCCCGCGCCTTACCGAGCCGTGATCGCCCGCATGAACCGCATCATGGACGACATCGAGGCCCTCCGCAGGTGAGCTCGCGCGTGCCGTTCGTCGGCTGATGGCGCGGATTTGTGCGGCTGCATAGACCTGTAAATCAATGACTTGCGTAACATAGGAAAGAAATCACTGGAAATCTGGACCTATTACCTTTGCGTCCACTATCCTCGGCAGGTACAGTGCGCCACCGATGGCCTCGTGGGAGGCCCGGTGAAGAAAGCAAAAATATGAAAGCGCTAAAAAGAACAGCAATCATCCTCGCGCTCGGTCTTGCAGCCGGCGGCTGCTCGGTCATGGAATACAAGTCGGTGGCGCGCGAAGACCTGAAGAACGCGCAGGGTCACGTGGTCGGCTTCAAGGAAATGGTGCGCGATGCACGCACCGGCGAAGAGGTGACGCAAATCTCCCTCTACGTGCCTCGCCTCGACTCGCGCGGCACGATCGTCGGCTACGAAGAGCGCGTGCGCGACGGCGCCATCCTGCACGACCTCGACGGCAAGCGTATCGGCACGCGCTGGAGCGACGTGCGCAGCCGGGCCAACAACCCGCAGAGCAAGGGACTGGTGATCATGGTGCGCGCGAAGCAGAGCGCCACGGTTGCCCAGGCGCCTTCGATCGACGAACTGGTGCAGCTCGCGCGGCTTACGAACTAAACAACTTCGCCATCTAGAAGTCGGCGCCGTCCTCTTGGACGGCGCCTTTTTTTTGCATGCGCCGATGTTGCCACAGCGCAAACGCGACGGAGCCGACCGACGCGGCGAGCAGCAGCCCGGAGATCGGATGGGTGACGAATAGCCAGGGGTTCGGATCCGTCATGATGGCGCGGATCAGGTTGATCTCGATCTGGTCGCCGAGGATCACGCCCAGGATGAAGGGCGCCAGCGGAAAGCCGAACTTCACCATCAGGTAGCCGACCACGCCGAAGGCGAGCAGCACATATACGTTCGACATGGTGTTGTTGAGCGCGTAGGCCCCGATCACGCACAGCACCAGCACGACGGGAAAGAGCGCCGATTTCGGCACGGAAACGATGCGCAGCATCCAGCGCGCGCTCGCGCCGAGGATCAGCACCATGATCGGATGCGCCAGCAGATACGCCGCGAAGATGCCGTAGGCGAGCTGCGTGTTCTGCGAGATGAACAGCGGTCCGGACTGGATGCCATGGATGGTCAGCGCGCCGAGCATGACCGCCGTCACCGCATCGCCCGGGATGCCGAATGCCATGATGGTGACCAGCGAGCCGCCGACATTCGCGTTATTGGACGATTCGGACGCAATGATGCCTTCCGGCGTGCCGGTGCCGAAGCGCTCGGGGTGCCGCGAGATCTTCTTCGCCTGGTCGTAGGCCATCATGCTCGCGGCGCT
>DATDCR010000411.1:0-8841 GCA_036524215.1 Burkholderiales bacterium | reverse complement strand
CGCGCAGGCGCCGCATTCGCCGAGCTCGCAGCCGTGCTTGGTGCCGGTGAGCGAAAGGTCCTCGCGCAGCACTTCGAGCAGCGTCTTGTAAGGCGCGAAGGAGACTTCGACGGTCTCGCCGTTCACCGAGAACGAGCGCTGCACCTTGCCGGTCATTTGTTTGGGGTCCAAACTAATCTGCCGCTACTGTATCGCGGACCCCGCCCCGGCGCAAAGCGCCGGCGCTTTCAGCGCGCTAGCACGTCGTCGACGAGCTGATCCGGCACGTAGTGCGGCCCGTCGAAGAGATAGACGGAAAATCCCTTGTAGGCCGCGAGCTGCTCCTTCAGCTCCGCCGCGGTGGCGGAGCGAAAGTTGTGGCCTTGCAGGCGGAACGCCTCGGCGATGATGCGCACCCGGCCTTTGCCGAGGCGGGCGGAAAGGGCGTCGGCATACTCGCGCGCCACGGGCGCGCTGCGCACGTGGATGCCGACGCCGTCCTGCAGGAGGATGCCGACATCGCGCGGCATCCACGACGCCAGCCAGTCGGCGAAATTGCCCGGCCCGATGTTGGCGCTGTCGTAGACGCTGATCCACAGCGGCCGTGGCAGCCGACCGAGGGCTGCCGGCAGGATCTTCGGCGCCTCCTTCCAGGTCGGGTCGACCTCGACCGGGAAATACCACCCCGAGACGCGCAAGGGTAATCGCAGGCGGGAAATGCGCAGCGATTCCTCGGTCAGGCGCTCTACGGAGCCGCGCGCCGCGTTCTCGTCGGAGCGCCCCGCGAGCCCGACGATCGCGCGCTCGGCCCAGGGCTCGCGCGCAATGCGCGTCCAGTCCGGCATGCGCTGCGCCTCGCGCATTCCGCTGCCGGGTACATAGGCCACGCCGTTGACCACCGTCCATTGGATGAGAAGCTCGCGGGCGCCCAGCCGCTGCCAGGTGCCGGTCGCATCCGGCGCCCCTTCGTGCAGCTGCCACACCACGCCGGTTACGGCGCCAGGCGTAGCAGCATGAGCGTGGACGCCGAGGAGCAATGCCAGGGCGGCAAGAAGCAGCCGGCGGAAACGATTGGTGTACAGGAGGCTTGTTGGAGCCTCAAAGCAGCGGCAAGTTCGTGCTGTTCTTGTCGCCCGCCGCCGACAGAGAAAGCCGCAGCGGAACAAGGCGGTGAGTTCGCCGACGAAAGAACCGTCGCGGCATGCCGACATCCGCCGTCCCCAGACCGCGTAATTCGCGCCCCTGGCGCGGGCATGGATCGTGCATTTCGCTACCCGGCTGTACCAAATAAAACTACACAGGGAGAGCAGCGTGCTGACGAACCCCATTTCGCAGAATTATCTGGAGTTGTGCCCGCAGGTTTCCACTTCGCCCTACGAGACGCACGCCGCGCTCGTCGTTTCACAAGGCAGCTTCACCGACGTTAGCTTCAGCGCCGGCTTCGAAACCATCCAGCAGCTGCGCACCGGCTCGGCGCCAAATGCCTGGGAAAGCGCGTGGGCGATCTTCGACTATACGGATAACCAGCACTTCTACTACGTCGCCTTCAAGCCGAACGGCTGGGAGCTCGGCAAGGCGGATCCGGCCTATCCGGGCGCGCAACGCTTCCTCGCCACCGGCTCGACGCCGGTGTCGGCCATCGGCACCGAGCACTCGTTCGACATCCAGCAGACTGGCAACGTGCTCAAGGTGTGGCTGGACGGGGCGCTGCTCACCACTTTCACCGACAACGAGAACCCTTACCTGAGCGGCAAGATCGGCTTCTATACCGAGGACGCGAAGGTCGCCTTCGACAATGTGACCGGGTCGGTGACGGAGAACTTCGAGAGCTACGGCACGCAGACCTTCGGCGATGGCGCGTGGCTCGGCTCGAGCTGGTATTCGCCGTTCGTGGGCTTCGGCATCGGCGCGATCGTGAACGACGGCAGCACGACGGCCGCCGCCACCCCCACCACGACCACGGCGCAGGCACCGGCACCGAGCAATCTCTTCGACCTGCCGCTGAGCGGCGACCCGACCAACAGCATCACCGGCGGGGTGCGCAACGACACGCTTTACGGCACGACGCAGAACGATCTCATCGACGGGCGCAAAGGCGCCGATCGAATGGACGGCGGGCTCGGCGACGACACTTACAAAGTCAACACGGCGAACGATCGCGTCACCGAATGGGCCGGCGAAGGCGTAGACACGGTATTGAGCACCGCGTCGAGCTTCACGCTCGGCTGGAGCGTGGAGAACCTGTTCCTCAAGGGCGCCACCAGCCAGACGGCGATCGGCAATGCGCTGAACAACGTGCTGATGTCGAACGATGTCGCCGGCAACCTGCAGGGCGGCGACGGACATGACATCCTGGTGTCCGGCAAGGGCAGCGACCAGCTCACCGGCGGGGCCGGCGCCGACACGTTCGTCTTCAATTCCCTCACGGCGGCCGACCGGCACATCACCGACTTCCAGTCCGGCGTCGACAAGATCGACATTCACCAGCTCTTCGCCGCGTATACCGGGACGGACCCGTACGCCGACGGACGGCTCTTCGTGCAGGCGAACGCGCAGGGCGGCGCCGACATCGTCGTCGACGGCGACGGTAGCGGGCAGGCAGCGCCCGTGCTCGTCGCGAGCATCGACGGCGTTGCGCCTTCGGCGCTCGACCTGCCCAACGACCTCTTCTGGTACTGACGGGATCGCTGTGAGCGAGATGGCGAAGGCGCTGCGCGCCGTGCGCGGCGCGCTGTGGGGCCTGGGTGCGTTCAGCTGCGCGATCAACCTGCTGCTGCTCGCGCCGGCGATCTACATGCTGCAGATCTACGATCGCGTGCTCGGCAGCCGCAACGAGGTGACGCTCTACATGCTCACGCTGATCCTCGTCGGCCTGCTCGGCCTCGAGGCGCTGCTCGAGCTCGCGCGCTCCAAGATCCTGATCCGCGCCGGCTCGGCGCTCGACGTCACCCTGGCGCCGCGCGTCTTCGACGCGTCCTTCGAGCGCCACCTCGCGGCGCGAACCGGCAATCCCGCCGCGCCGCTCGGCGACCTTGCGCTCGTGCGGCAGTTCCTGAACGGCAAGGGACTGCTCGCCTTCTTCGACGCGCCGTGGACGCCGGTCTACCTGCTCGTCATCTTCCTGCTCAGCCCCTGGCTCGGGCTGTTCGCGCTCGTTTCGGCGATATTGCTCGTCGCGCTGGCCTTCGTGAACGAGCGTGCCACCGGCCCCGCGCTCGTGCGGGCCGCAACGATCGCGCACGGTGCCGGGAACTACGCGCTCGGCAGTTTGCGCAACGCGGAGGTGATCGCCGCGCACGGCATGCTGGCCACGCTGCGTGCACGCTGGCTTGCGCGGCATTCGCATTCGCTTGCCCTGCAGGCAAGCGCGAGCGAGCGCGGCGCGAACATGGCGGCGGCGACGAAATTCCTCCGCACCGTATTGCAGTCCACGATCCTCGGTCTGGGCGCGCTCCTGGTGCTCGACAACCAGATGAGCGCCGGCGGCATGATCGCGGCGTCGATCCTGCTCGGCCGGGCGCTCTCGCCCGTCGACCTGCTGATCGCGAGCTGGCGCACGCTCGTGCCGGCGCGCGAAGCGTACCGGCGCCTGGGACAGTTGCTCGCCTCGCATCCGGCGCCGGCGCAAAGCACGGCGCTTCCCCGCCCGAGGGGCGAAGTGGCGATCGACGGCCTGGTCGTCGCGCCGCCGGGAAGCCGGGACCCGATCCTGAAAGGCATCCAGCTGCACGCACCGGCGGGCAGCGTGGTCGCCGTCGTCGGGCCGAGCGCGGCCGGCAAGTCGACGCTCGCGCGCGCCCTGGTCGGCGTCTGGCCGCCGCTGCATGGCAGCGTGCGCCTCGACGGGGCGGACGTGAGCCGCTGGCGCAAGGACGAGCTCGGCCCGTGGGTCGGCTACCTGCCGCAGGATGTGGAGCTCTTCGACGGCACGATCGCCGAGAACATCGCGCGCTTCGGCGAGCTCGATTCCGCCAAGATCGTCGCCGCGGCGCGCAAGGCCGGCGTGCACGAGATGGTGCTGCGCCTGCCGCACGGCTACGACACGCCGATCGGCGAAAACGGCATCGCGCTCTCCGCCGGGCAGCGGCAGCGCGTAGCGCTCGCGCGCGCGCTCTTCGGCGACCCGGCGCTGATCGTGCTCGACGAGCCGAACGCCAACCTCGACGAAGCGGGCGACGAGGCGCTGCTGGCGGCGCTCGGGCAGCTGAAGAACGAGAAGCGCACGGTGTTCGTCATGACGCACCGGCCGAACGTGCTTGCCGTCGCCGACTCGCTCGTCGTGCTCGCCGGCGGCACGCTGCGCGCGCAGGGCCCGCGCGACAGCGTCGTGAAAGGGCTGCCGTTCCGCGCCGGCCGCGCGCTCGCCGGGGAAGCGGCATGAGCGAGCTCGCCATGACGCCGGACGTCGACTTCCGCACGCCCTTGCGCCGCGGCGCCGCCCTGCTCCTCTTCGGCTTCGGCGGCTTCCTCGCCTGGGCCGCCCTCGCGCCGCTCGACGAAGCGGTGCCGGCCTCCGGCATCGTGTCGATCGACGGCAAGCGCAAGCGCATCGACCACCTCGCCGGCGGCCTGGTCGAGAAGATCCTGGTGCGCGAAGGCGAGCACGTCAAGCAGGGCCAGGACCTCGTGGTCCTTGACGCCGCGCAATCGAAGGCCGCCCTGAATGCCGCGCTGTCGCAGTGGCAGGTGGCGAAGGCGACCGAGGCACGCCTCGTCGCCGAGCGCGACGGCCTGAAGGCGATCGCCTTCCCGGCGCAGCTGCGCGAGGCCGCCCGCGATGCCGAGGCGGCGATCGCCATGGCGGCGCAGGAGCGGCTCTTCCGCGCGCGGCGCAACGCGCTGGACGGCGAGCTGCGCATCCTGCGCGAATCGGTGCGCGGCCTGGAAGAGCAGCTCGCGAGCCTCGACGCGCTGCGCGCCGGCCGGCAGAAGCAGGTCGATCTCCTCAAGCAGCAGCTCGAGTCGTTCCAGAAGCTGAGCACGCAAGGCTTCGTCTCGCGCAACCACCTCATGGAGCAGGAGCGCCAGCTCGCCGACGTGCAGGGCAAGCAGAGCGAGGACCTTTCCAACATCGCCGCCCTGCGCGCGCGCCTGGCGGAATTCCGCATGCGCGGCGCGCAGCGCGAGGCGGAATACCGGCGCGAAGTGGAAGTGCAGCTGGCCGACGTGCAGCGCGAAGCCGCGACGCTCGGCGAGAAGCTTGCCGCGCAGCGCGATACCTACACCCGCCTCGCCATCCGCGCGCCGGTCTCCGGCACCGTCGTCGACCTCGAGGCGAACACGGTGGGCGGCGTGGTGAAGCCCGGCGATCGCATCATGGAGATCGTGCCCTCGGGCGACGACCTCGTCGTCGAGGCACGGCTCGCGCCGCAATACATCGATCGCGTCCATCCCGGGCTGCCGGTGCACCTGCATTTCGACGCCTACATGAATCGCGCCGACCGGCCGGTGATCGGCGGCAAGGTCGACGTCGTGTCGGCCGACGCGCTGACGGACACCAAGACCGGCCAGTCGTATTACGCGATGCGCATCCGCGTGCCGGCCGAGGAGCGCAAAGGCCTCGGCGACCTGCAGCTCCTGCCGGGCATGCAGGCGACGGTGATGGTGAAGACCGGCGAGCGAGCGTTGCTCGTCTACCTCGCGCGGCCGTTGCTGCGGCGCTTCACCGCCGCGCTCGCCGAGCGCTGAAGCGGCTCACTCGCCTCTGTTGCGCAGCTCCTGCAGCGAGACGAACTCGTAGCCTTCGCCGCGCACGCCATCGATGAGGCGCTCGAGCGACTGGATGCCGAGCTCGGTGCGGATGAGCGGCGGATGCCAGAAGAAGGAAGCCCAGGCGTCGCGCACCACCCGGTTGAGGCGCGCGGTCTCGATCATCTCCTCCACGCCCTGGGGCCTGCCGCCGTAGGGCAGCTTCGGCAGCGGCAGGTAGCCGAGATTTTCCGGCCACACGTAGGAACCGTAGTAGTCCTTGACGATGGGGTAGGGAAAGAACTGGTCGATGGCCGCCTGCCCGTCCATCGGGCGCCCTTCGAGGAAGTAGCGCATGCGCTGCAGGATGTGGCCGATGTTCTTGTGCACCACCCGGTAGGTGAGCGGTGAAGCCATGTAGTGCGGCGTGACCCAGCCGGCGATCGGAATCTTGAGGTCGGTGAGGATCTTCTTCCCCTTGTCGATGCGCTCCTGCACAAATTGCTCGGAGTCGTACGGCAGGGGCGCATTGCGGCAGCGGTCCCAGAACTCGTAGTCCTCGCCCGATTCCATCAGGCCGCAGCCGAGGTCGACGGTGACATGGTGCTCGTAGCCGTGCATCAGGATGCTGGCGCCATTGGCGATGGCATAGCGGATCAGGCGCAGGAAGCGCGGATCGTCCTGCAGGTCGATGCCCTTGGTCGTGCCCGGACCGATGTAGCGCGGGATCAGGCTGATGGCGAACGGCACCTTGCGCAGGCGGAAGGTCTCGATGGCGGTAAAGAGCAGGCGCAGGTCGTACGCGGGATGGATGTCCTCGATCCGCACCACCGCGTAGCGCTTCTGCGTGCGCGGCTCGAGGCCGAGGAAGTCGAACAGCAGGTCGGCGAAGATGAGATAGCGGTCGCGCTCGTCGATCACCGACACCGGGTTGTCGGCGACATAGAAGAAGCCGCCCTTGCGCAGCGCGTACGGCGTGCTTGCCTTGGTGCGCGAATGAATGCCTTCGGACAGCACCTCGGCGCCCTGGCTGCGCACGATGACGATCTCCGGATAGCCGATGAAGCCGCCGTTGTCGTCGAGGTAGGCGACCTTGCGGAACGTGGCGCCCTTGTAGGTGAAGTGGCTGAAGAACGCCGGAATCACCCCGCGGCTATGCGGCGGCGCCGATTCGATGCGCTGGTAGACGAAGCCGGTCAATGCGCGGAAGCGCTCGGCGCCGAGCTTCGCCTGCAGCTTCCAGATGTTGTAGTTGATCCACAGGAACGGCTTGCGATAGGCGCCGACGTCGGCGAGAAACGCGTCGGGCACCTTGGCGTCGAAGTACGTACCGACGTAGAGCGCCCGGTCGCATTGCACGAGATCGCTCGCGGCATACTGCGCGACCGACTTCATCGACAGCTCCGCCTCCTTGAAGTGCCCGAGGAGGTTGGCGATCATCACGGCGCTGCGCTCGCCGACCGTGAAGCCGCGCGTGTTTTCCTCGCCGTCGAAGTACAAGCACACCTTCAGCTCGCCCGCCGCGCGGCAGGCGATGGGCAGGCACAGCACGAGCGCCAGCAGCGCGGCGCTCGCCAGGCGCGCATACATCAGAACGAGAGCATGAGCTGTCCGAAGAGTCCCTGTCCGCGCTCGGCGTCGCTCACGCGATAGCGGTACTGCAACGAGAAATCGAGATAGCTCGAGAAGGCGCGGTAGCGCGACTCGCGGAACCAGTGCCGCAGCATGAGGCCCGGCCCGATGCCGGCCGCGGTGCGCTGCGCCTGTGCCTTGTCGTAGTCGCCGGCGATGCCGATGAACGGCGTGACCACGGTGCTCGGCATGGCATCGAGCTTCCAGCTGCGTCCGACGCGCGCGTCGAACGGCACGATGACTCGCGAGGCGCGGGTGAAATACACCGCCTCGGTGTAGAGCTGTCCGCTCCACCAGGCCTTTCGCGTCGGCTCCCAGTCGGTGTTGCGGCTCGCCGAGTAGCCGGCGCGCAGCAGCCAGTCGTCCTCGCCGGCCCTGCTGCCGACCGCCTCGCGCCGCTCGAGCGCGAGGATCAGGTTTTCCTCGCGGAAAGGCTTGTAGCGCGCGCCGATGCCCACCACGCGCGACTCGTTGCCGGTGGCGAAATCGGGATCGCTCGAAGTCAGCGTCTGGAACGCGTTCGCGTAGAGCTGGAAGATGCGCCCGTCGCGGAAGCCGAACTCGGGCGTGTAGAACGCTTCCAGGCCGCCTTGCAGGGCGCGGTGCCCGCTGGTCGGAATGAGACCCGAGCCGGGCGTGGTGGCGCTGTGGCCGATGCTCGCCTGAAAGCCCCAGCGGCGCGACATCGAGTCGATCGAGCGGCGCATGCCGTACAGGGAGGCGTCGTCGAAAGGCTTGTCGCTTGCCGGCGCGGCATGCCATTCGTCGATGCTGCGGGAAAGCATGTCGACCGCCACCCGATTGCGCGCCAGGCGCATCGCGGCATATCCGGCATCGGCATAGAGCCGGCCCTTGGCGGCGCCGGAGGGCGTGCCTTCGGCCGCCCTCTCGAACCACTGCAGCGCGGTCGCGTCGTCCTTGCGCCGCAGGGCGAGGTACGCGAGCTCGCTCGCGATGTTGGCGCGCGCGGCGCGGTCGAGGTCGGGGGATTTCAGCGCGGCGGTGAAATCGGCTTCGGCCGCGCTGTCGTCGGGCACCTTGAGCCAGATGTAGCCGCGTTGCGCGAGCCCCTGCCCGCCGAGCTCCTGCGGCGAAAGCCCCCGGACGAGCTCGATCGCCTGCTTGGGCTTGTCCTGGCGGTTGAGGATGTCCGCCTGGATGAGGAGCAAGGCGGGATGGCCCGGCGCGAGCTGCAAGGCCTCGCCGGTGAGGCTCAGGGCGCGATCGAGCTGATTCGCGTCGATCGCCTTGTAGGCCTGGTCGGCGAGCTCGTACGCGCGGCCCTGCAGCTCGGGCGCCGCGGCGGCGTCGAGCGGCAGCATCGAGAGCACAGTCGCGGCAAGGGCCAACGCCGCAAAAAGCTTCGGCGCCGCGCCCGCCCGCACGGCAGCGGGCGCGCTTGCCTGCGCGGCGACCGGCGATAGCTGCGCCGCGACCGCGGCCGGATAGGTATGGGCGGTCTTGTCCCACGCCAGCCTCTTCCCCGTCCTCAGATGCGCGAGGAAGAGCCGCCAGGCCCGCAGCACGGCAAACAGGTTGACG
>DATDCR010000410.1:0-5193 GCA_036524215.1 Burkholderiales bacterium | reverse complement strand
CGGCCGGGCCGGCGCTCGGCGCGCTGGTCAGGCGCCTTTCGCTGATGATCCTCGGCATCTTCGTCGGCACCTTCTCGACCATCGGCCTGATGACCAAGGGCGGCGCATTCGCGCCCGCGGCGCTCGGCGCCGTGCTCGCTGCCTATGGCGCTTACGGGCTCTTCGGGCGCCGGTTCGAAGTGCGGCCGACTTCGGAGCCATGGATCTCGCCGATCGTGGGGCTCGTCACCGGCATGCTTTCCGGCGCGACGGGGGTGTTCGTCGTGCCGACGGTGCCTTACCTCACGTCGCTGCGGATGAACGCCGAGGAGCTCGTCCAGGCGATCGGCATCTCGGCGTTCGTCTGTCCTCTAGCGCTCGGCCTCGCGCTCGCGACGCACGGCCAGTACCGGGCTGAGGTCGCCGGCGGCGCGTTCCTCGCGCTGATCCCGGCCTTGCTCGGCATGTACCTCGGCCAGAAGCTGCGCCGCCGACTGGCGGCAGCGACCTTCATGCGCTGGTTCTTCGCCGCCCTGATCGCGCTCGGCGGCTACACGTTCGCCCGCACTGCTCTTAGCTCTTAATTCGAGTAACGCAGCACGGCGACGAAGTGGCACGCCGTGCCCGCGATGACGAAGAGGTGCCAGACGAAGTGGAAGAAGCGGATCCGCTCGGCGAGGAAGAACACGGCGCCGGCGGTATAGGCGATGCCGCCTGCAAAAAGCCATACCAGTCCCCACTTCGGAATCAGCGTCCACGCGGCGTCGGCGGCGATGACGATCAGCCAGCCCATGCCGAGGTAGATCCACGTCGACAGCACCGTCGAGCGCACGCCGCGCAGGGTCTTCAGGAACATGCCGACGATCGCCAAGCCCCACACCAGGCCGAAAAGCGTCCAGCCCCAGGCGCCGCGCAGCACGCCGAGCGTGAACGGCGTGTACGTGCCGGCGATCAGCAGGTAGATGGCGGAATGGTCGAGCACCTGAAACACGCGCTTCGCGCGACCCGGCGGCAGGGCGTGGAACAGCGTCGACGCGAGATAGAGCAGCACCACGGTGCTCGCGAAGATGCTGGCCCCAACGATCGCACCCGCGCCGCGCGGCGCCGCCATCACGATGGCGAGGGGTAATGCGGCGATTCCGATCAGCAGGCCGAGGCCGTGGCTGACGCTGTTGGCGATCTCCTCGGCGACGGACTGCGGCCGTTCTTCCGCTTGCACCGTCTCAGCGCAGCAGCTTCGAGCCGAAGAAGATCGGCGCGAGCGCCTTCACGATCGGCATCGATTCGGCGGCGGCGAAGTCCTCGAGCCGCAGCTGCGGGTTCCGCGGCCGGATGCGCTCGAACATCGAGCGCGCGCTGGCGTCCGCCGGCGGCGGGATCGTCGCGTCGATCAGCATCTTCGAGCCCAGGCGCTGCCAGAGCGGCGTGCCCGGCGCGCCGAGCTCCGGCAGGCTCGCGTCCATGGCGTGGTTGTGCGTGCCCGGGATGGTGACCACGTCGCGCTCCGGATTCACGCGCGTCACGAGCGCCCACAGGATCTCGAGCGGGTTGAAGATGTCGACGTCCTGGTCGACCGCAATGGCGATCTTCGGATGCTGGTACTCGGACGAGAGCGCCGCCAGCAGCAGGTTCTTCGCCTCGCCGTAGGTGCGCGGCGTCATCTGCACGACGACGCCGAAGATGCCGGGCAGCGCCATCACGTTGTGCAGGTTGGGGCCGCCGCCGATGTCCTTCAGCCGCCGGTAGATCGTCGCGCTCATCGGGATCTTGTGGAACACGCAGCCTTCCATCTCGGAGCCGTTCTGCAGGTTCTTGAAGATGGCGTCCTTGCGGCGCGTCATGCACTGGTATTCGACGATCGGATTCTTGCCGGTGCCGGTGACGTAGTAGTCCTGGAACTCGGAAAAAGGCCCCTCCTCCTCGCGGATGTGCGGCGGGATGTGCCCCTCGAGGACGATCTCCGCATCCGCCGGCACTTCGAGATCGACGCTCTCGCATTTGACGAGCGGCACGGCCTCGCCGAGATAGCCGCCGGCGATCTCGAATTCGTCGTCACCGTATGCCGCCGTCGTCGCGGCCGCGACGTAGTACGCCGGGTGATGGCCGATGAAGATCGCCACCGGCATCGGCTTCCCCATCGCCTGGTACTTGAGATAGTTCTTCCACGTGTGGCGCGGATAGAGCAGCACGCCGGACTTGTTCGGTCCCTTGATCTGCAGCCGGTGGAAGCTGACGTTGCGCGCGCCGGTCTCGGGGTCCTTCGACACCATGAGGCCGGAGCCGATCACCGGGCCGCCGTCGCGCTGCCCGGCGATGTGCACCGGCAGCTGCGTGAGGTCGAACTCGCCTTTGCCCAGCTTCACTTCCTTGACCGGGCCGCTCTCCACCATGCGCGGCGCGATGCGCTGCCCCATGCGCGAGGCGACAAGAGGAATAACGGTCTCCTGCGTTGCGCCGAAGGCGAGCGCGGCGTGCCGCACATTCGCCGGCGCCTGGCCTAGCGAGCGCCAGCCGTGGGGCAGGCTCTCGAAGAGCAGCGCCTTCTCGCGCGACTGGTAAAGGAGCGCGCCCATCTGCGTCAGCGGGTCGACCGGCTTGTCGATGCGGATCAGCTCGCCCGCCGCCTGCAGCTCGGCGATCCAGCTGCGCATGTCCTTGGTCCCGAGCTTCAAGTCATCTCTTTTCATACGGGCGATGTTGCGGGGCCGACTTGCGAACCGTTTGATCTGGAGCAAGCTTTGGCTGCTACATTCAGCGCCCGGGAGGACGTTCTCATGATGCGATCCGCCGTTGCTGTCGTCGCGCTGGCCCTGTCCTTTGTCGCCGCGGCGCAGCAGAAACCCAAGCCGGCCGCTATCCCCGACGCGCCGGGCAAGGAAGTGCTGATGGCGAAGTGCTTCCAATGCCACAGCCCCAGCATGTGGATCGACCAGCACCAGGACCGCCGCGCCTGGGAAAGCGCGCTTTACCGCATGGTCGGCCGCGGCGCCCTGTGGACGCAGGACGAGATCCGGCAGATGGCCGACTACCTGGCGGCCGAATATGGGAGGAAGCCATGAGAGAGCTCGTTGCCCGGTTTCTTTCGCATTCGATCTCTCGCCGCACCTTCCTCAAGGGACTGACCGGCGCCGGTCTTTCGATGACGGCGGCCAAAGGCGTGCTCGAATCGCTGGTCCCGGCGGCGCATGCGCAAGGGGCTGGAGCGGCGATGAAAGTCGTCGAGGGCACCGGCGGCCAGCTCTTCGCCGAGCAGCTCATAGCCTCCGGCGTGAAGTATGTGTTCGGCAACTCGGCGAGCGAGGATGCGCACTTCTACGAGGCGCTCGTCGACCGGCCGCAGCTGAAATACATCCTCACGCCGCACGAAGGGCCGGGCGCGGCGATGGCCGCGGGCTACATCAAGGCTTCGGGCGAGCCGGCGATCGTCATGCAGGCAGCCTCCGTTGGCCTGATGAACGCCATGGGACAGATGTTCAACGCGTTCAAGGAGCAGACGCCGCTCGTCTTCTACAGCTATCGCACCGACCAGACGCGCCGCGCCGGCCGCGACGGCTTCGAGGAAGTGGCGAACCAGGAGCAGCTCGTCCAGCCGCTCACCAAGTACTCCTGGCTCGCGCGCCGCGCCGACATGATTCCCGAGACCGTGCGCCGCGCGTTCAAGGCCGCCTGGACGCCGCCGCACGGCCCGACCTACGCGTCGTGGCATTCCGACCTGAACGACGAGAACGTGCGCACGGAGATCATCGCGCAGGACAAGGTCGACCCGCGCATGCGCGTGCGGCCGAATCCGGCGGAGGTCGAGCGCGCGGCGAAGCTCCTCGTCGAGGCGAACATGCCGCTCATGCTGGTGGGCGACGAGATCTATTACTCGAAGGCCGTGGGCAAGGCGAAGCGCCTGGCGGAGCTCCTCGGCATGCCGGTCGCGCAGCCGCGCTGCCTCTACGCGAACTTTCCGCAGTCGCATCCGTTGTGGATCGGCGGCCTGCCGGTCACGCGCATCTCGAGCCTCGACTTCCCCAAGAACCCCGACGTCGTCATCAACGTCGGCAACAAGCTGCAGCACAACGGCCCGACTCCCGTCGTCGGTCGCGGGCCGAAGTTCATCGATCTGCGCATCGACAGCTGGAGCATGGGCAACGTCATTCCGACCGAGGTGCCGCTCGTGGCGGACGTCGCCTACGGGCTGGACGACCTCGTCGCCGCCGTAGAACAGCTCATCACGCCCACCATTCGTCAAAGAATCGGGGAAAGAGCGAAAGAGGTGCGCAAGTTCAGCGAGAACGCCAGAGCGCTACGCGCGCTGGTCGTCAAGAACCCGGACTGGGACCGCGCGCCGATGCTCGCTGATCGCGTGACGCGCGAAGTCGCGCAGTTCGCCGACAAGGATGCGCTCATCGTGCACGAGGCGGGCTCGGTGAGCCTGCACGGCTTCGACTTCAATCCCGAGGGCGGGCGCGAGCTCTTCTTCTACTACGGCGCGCATCTCGGCTCGGGCGTCGGCACGGCGGCCGGCGTGCAGCTCGCGCGGCCCAATCGCCAGGTGATCTGCCTGGTCGGCGACGGCTCGTTCGTCTTCGGTCCGACCGCGCTCTGGAACATGGCGCGGCTCGAGCTGCCCGTGATCACGGTGGTCTACAACAACCACGCCTATAGCGGTCCGCACAGCCGCGTCATCGAGAAGGTGCCGGGCGGGCGCATGGTGCAGACCGGTCACTTCTTCCACGACTATCTCGGCAATCCCGACATGAACATGGCGCTGATCGCCAAGGGCTTCGGTGTGGAAGCCGAGGTCGCGCACTCCCCCGCCGAGCTGCGTGCGGCGCTCGGCAGAGCCCGAAAATTCTCGCTGGAAGGAAAACCTTACCTCATCGACGCGCAAGTGGCGCGGGTGGGCGTCGCGTGGGCCGACAAGCCGTGGACACCGCAGATCAGGAGCTGAACATGCTGAGCATCCGCGCGCTCGCTTTCGACGTCTTCGGCACCGTGGTCGACTGGCGCAGCTCCATCATCCGCGAAGGCGAGCTGCTCGGCGCCGCCAAGGGACTGAAAACTGACTGGGCGGCGTTCGCCGACGGCTGGCGCGCCGGTTACCGGCCGGCGATGGATCGCGTCGGGCGCGGCGAGTGGCAGAACATCGACACGCTGCATCGCCAGATCCTCGACGGCCTGCTCGTCAAGTTCGGCATCACGAACCTCACCGAGGACGAGATCGAC
>DATDCR010000409.1:0-6841 GCA_036524215.1 Burkholderiales bacterium | reverse complement strand
TTCAACGCGGCGGGGGCCCTGATGGTCTTTGCCCTCGTGTTTGCAGAGCGCCGGGCTCGAGCGGCATCAGTGAAAAAGGAAAAGGGGTCAGAGCAATTTTCCTGAAACGCTGGTAACGGAAAAATTGCTCTGACCCCTTTTCGGGGTGTGGCGCCTATTTCTGGCCCGGCCGCGGCCCGGGTCCCGGGCGACGCTCGTGGAACTGGTCGAACTTGGCGCGCTGCTCCGGCGTCAGCACGTCGCGCATGCGGCGCATGTTCTGGATGTGCATCACCGCGAGGTCGGACATCGCCTTCGCCTGCGCGTCGGCGGCGCGGCGCACCTGCGCCTCGTCGTAGCGCTCGGCGATCGCGAGCTTGTGCAGATCCTCGCGCGCCGCGCGCACTTTCTTCATCTGCTCGCGCAAGGCCGGCTCCTGGTCGTGGTGGATCTTGTAGACCTGGTCCTGCTGCGCCTCGGTGAGATTCAGCTCGCGCATCATGCCGCCGCGGCCGCGCATGCCGTGGCCATGCATGCCCATGCCGCCGTGCATGCCGGGGCCATCGCCCATCATCGGGCCGGGGCCGGGCTGCGCGAACGCGGCCGGCGCGAGCCCGAGGGCAAGGGTGCTCGCAAAGAGGAAGCTGCCGAGAGAAGTTCTGATGTTCATGAAGGTTCCTTTCGTAAGTCGGTGAATGCAGTTTGCGCGCCCGCTGGCGCAAGCGCGGTAAAGCCTCGGTAAAGCTGCGTAAAGAGCGGTAACCAAATCGTTCACGGGTGCGCCTGGGGTGCCTTGGCGGCGCATCGGCGCAGCTCCTCGAGCAGGAGGGCTTGCGGAAAGAGGCGCAGCGACAGACTCGCTGCGCATACCGCCGCCGGCGGAACATCGCGCGCGTCGAGGGCCAGCGCACCGCTGTATGCGATCGCGGCGAGAGCGATGGCGACGGGAAGATGAAAGCGAAGGATTGCCACGCCTGCAGCATGCTCGCCCCTCGTCCTAAGCACCGTTAACGCCCCGTAAAGCTGGGTAAAGCGCCGCCCGCGCAGAGGGGCCGCCGCTATCATCGCGCCATGAGCGCCCAGGTCCTCCTCGCCGACGATGACGTCGAGCTCAGCGCGATGCTCAAGGAATACCTCGAGCGCGAGGGCTTTGTAGTCACGGCGGTGCACGACGGCGAGGCGGCGGTGCGGCTCGCCCTGGGCAGCGCGTTCCAGCTCGTGGTGCTCGACGTGATGATGCCGAAGCTCGATGGCATCGAGGCGCTGCGGCGCATCCGCCACGGCAGTCCGCCGTTCAACCGAACTCCGGTGATCATGCTCACCGCGCGCGGCGACGATGTGGATCGCATCGTCGGCCTCGAGCTCGGCGCGGACGATTACGTACCCAAGCCTTGCACGCCGCGCGAGCTGGTGGCGCGCATGCGCGCCATCCTGCGCCGGCTCTCGCCTGCGCCGAGCGATGGACCGCTGCAGGCGGGCGCCATCACCGTCTGGCCGGAAAAACGCCGCGCCGAGCTCGGCGGGCGCGAGATCGGGCTGACCAGCATCGAGTTCAACGTGCTCGAAGTGCTGATGCGAAATGCCGGCCGCGTGGTCAGCAAGAAGGAGATCTCCGAGCAGGCGCTCGGCCGCCCGCTCGCGCGCTTCGACCGCAGCATCGACGTGCACCTCTCCGCCATCCGGCAGAAGCTCGGCGACGCGGCGAAGCTCATCCGCACCGTGCGCGGCCTCGGCTACCAGCTGGTGAAGGAATAGCGTGGGCCGCCTCTTCTGGAAGATCTTTCTCGCCTTCTGGCTCGCGCTCGTGGTGGCCGCCGTTGGCACCGGTACCGTCGTCTGGCTGCGCCACGAGGATCCCGGCGCGCAGCTCGCCATGGGGCCGCGCGCCGGCTTCGGCATGGAGATGGCCGCCTCCATGCTGCGCCAGGACGGCGCGGAGGCGCTGCGCGGATGGATGGAGCATCGGCGTCACCCGATGCCGATCTTCGCGGTCGACGAGTCCGGGCGTGACGTCCTCGGCCGTGCCGTTCCTCCCCAGGCGCTCGCCCGCGCGCGCGACATCGTCCAGCGCGGCGACGGCTTCGGCGCGCGCATGGTTGCGACGCCCGACGGCGAGCGCTACCTCCTCTTTGCACCGATACCGCCCGGCATGTATCGGCCGCCGCACCCGCCGCTCGCGCCCTGGCAGCTGATCGGCATCGGGCTGATCACGAGCCTCGCTTTCAGCGCCTTCCTCGCCTGGTACCTGTCGCGGCCGATCCGGAGCCTGCGCTGGGCGTTCGACTCCGCGGCGGCCGGGAAGCTCGAGACGCGCGTGCGGCCGCTGATGGGCAAGCGGCGCGACGAGATCGCCGACCTCGGCACCGACTTCGACCGCATGGCGCAGCAGCTGCAGAACCTCATCTACGCCCAGCGACGGCTCCTGCACGATGTCTCGCACGAGCTGCGCTCGCCGCTCGCGCGGATGCAGGCGGCGGTCGGGCTGGTACGCCAGGATCCGGCGAAGCTGGAAGGCTCGCTCGAGCGCATCGAGCGCGAAACCGCGCGGCTCGACGAGATGGTCGGCGAGATCCTCACGCTCGCGCGGCTCGAAGGCGGTACGGCGCCCCCGGCCAAGGAAACGATCGACTTCGCGCACCTCGTGGCGAGCATCGCCGAGGACGCGCGCTTCGAAGCCGAAGCGGGCAAGCGCCGCGTCGGGCTCGCCATCCATGGGGATGCTTCGCTCGTCGGCAATGCCGCGCTCCTGCATCGCGCGGTAGAGAACGTGGTGCGCAACGCATTGCGCTTCACGCCCGAGAACAGCGCCGTGGAGGTCGACCTGCGCACAACGAGCCAGCACGCCGTCCTCGGCGTCACCGACAGCGGCCCGGGCATCCCGCCGAATGAGCTCGACAAGGTCTTCGTGCCCTTCTACCGGGGCGCCGGCGCCGACAGCGCCGGCTTCGGGCTCGGCCTCGCCATCGCGCAGCGCGCGGTCGAGGCGCATGGCGGAACGATTCGCGCAGAGAACGTGGCTGGCGGCGGCCTGCGGGTCGAGATTAAGCTTCCGCTAAAGTAATTCGGAGCTTCGCATGATCACAGCCGCCCAAGCGGTCGTCGATTGCCTGCGCCGCGAGAAGGTCGAGTACGTGTTCGGCATTCCCGGCACGATGAACCTGCCGATCCTCGACGTCCTGCGCGAGACGAAGGACATCCGCTTCATCCTCACGCGCCACGAGCAGGGCGCGGCGTTCATGGCCTACGGCTATGCGCGCTCGATCCACAAGCCGGCGGTGGTGACCGCGACCGAGGGCCCCGGCGTGACGAACCTGCTGACGGGAATCGGCGCCGCCTACAAGGGCTACGTCCCCGTCATCAGCTTCAGCGGCGCGCAGGAGGTCTGGGTGCGCGAGAAGGACGCGAGCCAGGACATCGACCAGGTGACGATGTGCCGGCCGGTGACGAAATGGGCGTACTCCATTCCGTCGGCGCACAAGGTCCAGGAAGCGCTGCGCCGCGCCTTCCGTACGGCGCTCGCCGAGCCGCTCGGGCCGGTGCATCTCGATGCATCGAAGGAGATCCTGCTCGAGAAGACCGAAGCCGAGCCGATCGCGCCGAGCGCTTACCGCTCGACGTGCTTGGCCAGTTGCTCCTCATCGGATATTGACAAGGCAGCCGAGCTGATCGGCAGCGCGCAACGGCCGATCATCATGGCCGGCGGTGGCGTGCTGCGCGAGAACGCGCTTCCCGCTTTGCAGAAGCTTGCCCAGGCGACGGGCATTCCGGTGGCCACGCTGCAGTACCACCCCGACGCCTATCCGACCGCGCTGCCGATGGCATTGGGGCCGCTCGGCCGCAACGGCTGGTCGAGCGCGAACAAGACGATGCCGCAAGCCGACGTGGTCATCGCACTCGGCGCGCACATCGACATGTTCTCGACGCAATTCAAGTACGGCATCCTCAGCCGCGAAGCGAAGCTGATCCACCAAAGCGCCGTAGCGACCGATGTCGGCGTGGTCTTTCCCGTCGCGCAAGCGATCGCGGGCTCGACGCTGAGCTTCATCGAAGGCTTGGCGCAGCGCCTGCGCGGCAAGCTCAGCGGTCGAAAATGGGAATGGGTGAACGTGCCCAAGGCGCGCAGCGAATGGGATGCCGAGCGCCGGGCAATGGCGGATTACAAGGCGCGCCCCATCGCGCCGCCGGCGGTGGCGCATGCCATGCGCGAAGCGCTGCCGCGCGACGGCATCATGATCGTCGACGCCGGCAACGCCGGTAAGCACATGCGCGTGTTCATGGACACCTACGAGCCGAACACCTTCATGTACATCAGCGACTGGGGCTCGGTCGGCGCGGGATTCCCGATCGCGCTCGGCGCGAAGCTCGCGCGACCGAAGCAGGCGGTGATGGCCACGGTCGGCGACATGGGCATGATGTGCAACATCGGCGAGCTCGAGACCGCGGTGCGCGAGAAGATCCCGGTCGTCTGCGTGGTGTTCAACGACCGCGGCCTCGGCAACGAGCGCGCCTTCCAGAAGGAGCTCTACGGCGCCCGCTATTTCGGCGTCGACTACGGCGATGTGGACTTTGCCGCACTCGCGCGCGTCTTCGGCGCGCACGGGGAGCGCGTGACCGAAGCGTCGGAACTCCTTCCGGCGATGAAACGGGCGCTCGACAGCGGCCTTCCTGCGGTGGTCGACGTCGTCATCGACCAGAACACCCTGGCGCCCGTGGTGTACAAGGCCTGAGAATCGCCCACTGAGTTGACGCAGGTCAACGGCGCAAAGGGCCGCGACGCTAACATCGGCGTCAGGCCCAACACCGCCGTGGTGTACCGCAAATTCGATCGTCAACTCTGAGGTGGAACCGATGACTATAGGCAGATTCACGCTCGCAGCGAGCGTAGCCCTCGCTTTTTCGGCGCCGGCATGGGCCGCGGACATTCCCGAGATCGACTGGAGCAAGGTACCCGCGAAGACGGTGACGCTGTTTTATCCCGGCCAGACGTCGTACCAATGGGTGCGCAGCGCGAAGCACCCGGGCGCCAAGGCCGCGCAGGGCGGCGCCGCGTGCACGACCTGCCATAACGGCCAGGAAAAGGCGAAAGGCGAGAAGCTCGTGAAGGGCGGGCCGCTCGAGCCCGCGCCGGTCAAGGACAAGAACGGCTGGGTCGACCTGAACGTGCAAGCGGCTTATGACGCCAGCAACGCGTACTTCCGCTTCCAGTGGAAGACCAAGAACAACTTCGGCGGCACCGAGCACCAGTACCTGCGCTTCGACGGGCATGAATGGAAGGTGTATGGCTATCCCAAGCTCGACAAGGTCGTGCAGGAAGGCAAGCAGCCCGGCATCTACGAAGACCGCATGACGATGATGATCGACGACGGCAAGGTGCCGGGCTTCGCCGCGCAGGGCTGCTGGCTCACCTGCCACGACGGCTCGCGCGACATGGCGAACGTCGCCTCGAAGGAAGACGCGAACGCGAATCCGCTGCTCAGCGCGATCAAGAAGAACGACCTGCGCAAGTACCTGCCCGCCACGCGCAGCAATCCGGCGGACTGGAAGACCGGCAAGTCGCTCGAGGAGATCGCCAAGATCAAGGCCGATGGCGGCTTCGTCGACCTGATCCAGTGGCGCGCGCACCGCTCCAACGCGGTCGGCATGGCCGACGACGGCTACGTCCTCGAGTATCGCAACTCCGACGCCGGCAAGGACATGTTCAGCGGCAACGCCGATGCGAAGACGCACCAGCCGAAGTTCATGTGGGACGAGAAGAAAGTCGGCTACAAGTCGATCACGGCGGACCAGCTGCGCAAGGGCGAGCACTTCCTGATCCGCGAGAAGAACGCGGTGCCGTTCGATCCCAACGCGGGCTGGAAAGAGGGCGACCTGATCCCGGACTACGTCGTCAGCCGCGAGGATGCCAAGGGCTCCGCCGCCGACAATAACGCGAGCGCCCAATGGAAGGACGGCGTGTGGACCGTCGTCGTGGCCCGTCCTCTCAATACCGCCAACCCCGACGACAAGCCGCTGAAGGAAGGCGGCGTCTACAACGTCGGCTTCGCGGTGCACGACGACAACATCACGACGCGCGGCCACCACGTTTCCTTCGTCAGGACGTTCGGCATCGGCGCGAAAGCCGACATCCAGGCCGTCAAGCTGAAGTAGCTTTCCGAGGCACCAAGAAAAGCCGGCGCGAGCCGGCTTTTTCTTTACAAGGGCTTCAGCAGCTCCTGCCGAAGCACATCGCCGCCGTGCCCGACTGGTGGGCGCCGATGTCCGGCGCTGCGAAGGCGTCGTTGAAGTTCGGCAGGCGAACGCCGCCGCCGTAGCCGGCACTGATCGGATCGAGCTGGTACATGCCGCCCGAGCCGCTGGTCCAGCCGTTACCCGTCGCATAGATCGGCGTGCCGACGATGCCGTGCGGCTCCGCGCCGCGATAGGCGACGATCGCACCGTTGAAAAGATCGTAGTCGACGTCGTTGCCGCTGCCGCCGCCGTCGTCGATCGAGTTCCACCAAGACTTCCAGATGTGCAGGATGTTGTTGCGGGTCACGGTGTTCGTCATCGCGTCCTTGCCCGCACCGGCGACGCCGCCGCCGGCGCCGAGCGGATAAGTGCCGCCGACGTTGTCGGCCTGCAGCAGCGTGTTATGGAACACATAGCGGCGGCCGTTGCCGACCCTGCGCGTGGAGCCGGACTTGGCGAAGTTGTTGCGATCGTCCGAATCGGGCGCCACTTCGGAAAGCTGGCGGCTGCGGTTGTAGACGTTGCGGAAGATGTACACCGGCCCCACGTCGGTGACGGTCGTCGCCACGCCGGTCGCCGTCTGGTCCATGTAATTGCCCCAGATGCGAACGTTGCGGTTGCCGCCTTCGGCTTC
>DATDCR010000408.1:0-9828 GCA_036524215.1 Burkholderiales bacterium | reverse complement strand
ACGAGAAGCGCGCCTTGCGCGGCCTGCAGGCCGAGCGCCGGCACGTTGTTGATGCCGAAGATGAGCGGCGCGATCATCATCTTCTGCGTCAGGCCGAACTCCGCCGCCTGCTTCATCGAGGTGGTGGTGTCGCCGCCTGCGACCGCGAGCGCGAGGACCTGCGCCTTGGAGGCCTGCGCCTGGAGCAGGAAGGACGAGAAATCGTTGGTGCCGATCGGCGTGCGCACCGCGCCGACCACCTTGCCGCCATCCCGCTGCACCTGCTCCGTGGCCTGCTTCTCGAGGTCGTGGCCGAACGCATAGTCGGCGGTGATGAAGAACCATGTCTTGCCGCCGCGCTGCATCACCGCGCGCGCCATCGAATGGCCGTACGACCAGGTGTCATACGTCCAGTGCACCGTGTTCGGCGAGCAGCGTGCGCCGGTCAGCTCGACCGAGCCGGCGCCGGAGCCGATCATCACCTTGTTCTTGTCGCGCACCACCTCGCTCACCGCGAAGGCGACCGCGGAGTTCGGCAGGTCGGCGATCATGTTCACGCCATCCACGTCGACCCACTGGCGCGCGAGCGCCGAGCCGACGTCGGGCTTGTTCTGGTGGTCGGCGAACACGACCTCCACCTTGCGGCCTGCGGCGCGGCCGCCGTAATCCTCGACCGCCATCTGTGCCGCCAGCACCGAGCCGCGGCCCTGGAAGTCGGCGTACACGCTCGACTGGTCGTTCATCACGCCGATCTTGACCGGCTTGTCGGCCTGCGCGAAGGCCGTCGATGCGAGCGTGAAGGCGAGCAAAGCAAGGCTGCGTTTCATGGACTTCCTCCTCCGGAAAAAGCTTGGTCTAGCGCAAGCGTACGCCGGGTACGTTGACGTGGATCAACCCTGCAATCCGGCCACCCACTCGCGCGCCATCTCACGCAGCTTGCCGCGCTGGATCTTCGTCGCGTTGGCGCCCGGCGTGACCGGGAACTCCGTAAGCGCTTGCACGCCTATCGGCAGCTTGTACTTGGCCATGCGCGCCGCGCAATGGGCCAGGATCGCCGCCTCGTCGAGCGTCTGGCCGGGCCTGAGGATGACGAAGGCGAAAGGCCGCGGCCCGCCCGGCGTCTCGACCGCTACCACCTGGGCGGCGTGCACCTGAGCGTGCTCGAGCAGCGTTTCCTCGATCTCGCCGGGGCTGACGAGAAAGCCGGAAAGGCGCATCGCATCGCCGAGGCGCGTAAGAAAGACAAAGCGGTCGTCCGCCAGCGTGTAGCCGAGATCGCCGCTGCGGAACCAGCCGTCGGCGGTGGTCGCCTGCCTGGTCGCCGCCGGGTCGCCGAAATAGCCGACCATCCGGCTCGGCGCCTTGAAGACGAGCTCGCCCGGCGTGCCGTGCGGTTGGCGGGCACCGCCTTCGGGATCGCGCGCCTGGACTTGTCCTTGCGCGGCGACGAGCTTGCCGCCGGCGAGGCCGCGCTCTTCGGGCGGCGCGTCTTCGCCTTGACGTGCCAGCAGCGCCTGCAGCTCGCTGGAACCGTACAGACCGACCACCGTCAAGCCGCGCGCCGCCGCGCGCGCGGGCAGGTCGGCGAGGGCCGGATTGAAGGCCGCATAGCCGACGAAGCGGATCGAGCGCAAGGCCGCATCGTCGGGCTCGGCGGCGAGCATCTGCGCGATCATTTCGTCCGTGCAGTTGAAATGCGTGATGCCATGGCTGCGCACGAGGCCGGCGGCCTCGCTGGCATTGAACGTCGGCGTCATGACGAGCGGCTTGTCCGCGGCGATGGCGGCCATCGCATTGCAGAAGCCGAATACGCCGCAGAGCGGCGCGGTGACCAGGACCTTGGTTCCGTCCTCCACGAAACGAAAGTCGCGCGCCACATCCCGTGCATGCCGCAGCAGCGTCTTCTGGTCGTGCAGCACGAACTTCGGCGCCTTGGTGGTGCCCGAAGTCGTGAAGACGATGCATGGCGCATCCGGACTCGAGGCGTCGTCCTCGAGCGGAGGAAGCTTCGCGAGCTCGTCGTAGTCCTCGCCGTAGGCGATTCGCGCGCCCAGTCCGTCGAGCGCCGCCGGATCGCAGGCAGACAGGATGCCGCGGAAGTCGATGCCCCTGAAGTCCGGCCAATAGACGAGCGCCTTGCAGCCGGAGCGCGAGACGATGTCCTCGATCTCGGCGGACCGGAAGCGCGTGTTGAGCGAAACGGCGATCGCCCCCAGCCTGCAGCACGCGGCGAAGGTGGCGAGCCAGGCGGCGATGCTCGGCAGCCAGAGCGCGACGCGGTCTCCGGCGCGCACGCCGCGCTCGCGCAATCCGCGCGCCAGGCTGGCGCTCTCGAGCTCGAGCGCGCGATACGGGAGCACGCGGCCGCGATCGACGAGCGCCGCCTTTGCCGCAGCGAGGAAGGCCGGAACGGTGTCTGGTTTTCCGCTTTCCATCGGCTTAGGATGCCACGAAGGAGGTTCCAGCCATGACCAAGCGCGTCTTCGCCCTCATCGCCATCCTCGCCGTCAGTCCGGCCGTCCTTGCGCAGAAACCGGCGCCAAAAGTCTCCGATGGGACGGTGAAGATCGGGCTGCTGCTCGACATGAACAGCCTCTATGCCGACATCACCGGCCAGGGCTCGGTCGAGGCGGCGCGCATGGCGATCGCCGATTTCGGCGGCAAGGTGCTCGGCGCGCCGATCGAGCTGCTCTTCGCCGACCACCAGAACAAGGCCGACCTCGCCGCCTCCAAGGCGCGCGAATGGTATGACGCCGACAAGGTGGACGCGATCGCCGACGTGGCCGCCTCGGCGACGGCGCTCGCCGCGCTCGAGGTCGCGCGGCAGAAGAACCGCATCATGATGTTCAACGGCCCGGGCGCGACGCGCCTCACCAACGAGAGCTGCAGCCCGGTGAGCGTGCATTACACCTACGATACCTATGCGATGGCGGTCGGCACCGGGCGCGGCGTGCTCAAGACCGGCGGCGACAGCTGGTTCTTCATCACCGCCGACTACGCCTTCGGCCATACGCTCGAGAAGGACACCACCGACATCATCAAGGCCGGCGGCGGCAAGGTGCTCGGCTCGGTGCGCCATCCGCTCAACTCGACCGACCTGTCCTCGTTCCTGCTGCAGGCGCAGGCCTCGAAGGCCAAGGTCATCGGCCTCGCCAACGCGGGCGGCGACACGATCAACTCCATCAAGACCGCCAACGAGTTCGGCATTACCAAGAACCAGAGCCTGGCCGCGCTGCTCGTCTTCATCAACGACGTGCACGCGCTCGGCCTGCAGACCGCGAAGGGCCTGCTCCTCACCGAGGCGTTCTACTGGGACATGAACGACGAGACCCGCAAGTGGTCGCGCCGCTTCTTCGAGCGCATGAAGAAGATGCCCAACATGTCGCAGGCCGGTACCTACTCCTCCGTGATGCACTATCTTCGCTCGGTGCAGGCTGCCGGCACGGACGACACCGCCACCGTGATCGCGAAGATGAAGGCCACCCCGATCAACGATTTCTTCGTCAAGAACGGCCGCATCCGCGCGGACGGCCGCATGATGCGCGACATGTACGTCTTCGAGGTGAAGCAGCCGGCGGAGTCGAAGTACCCCTGGGACTACTACAAGCTAAAGGCCACCATCCCGGCGAACGACGCCTTCCTGCCGGCCGAGAAGAGCGTCTGCCCGCTGCTGAAGAAATAGCCGGCGTAAGCGAGCGCGCTGCTCGGTCGGACAATTGGCAAAGGAACTTTATAGACGTTCACAGTTCGCCGCACCGTACCTCGCCGCGAGAGCGTAGCTTGCGAGTATGCAACCACGCGCTAGCGAATTCTCTTTTGCGCTGATTCGGGCATCGAAGATGATGGGTTCGCTCCTCGATGTCGCAATGCTCCTGGAAGTCGAGCCAAAGCAGGTCTATCTTTGGATTGCGGATCTCGAGCATCCTTCCGAAGAGCGAGTGTACGAATTGGAGAAGCGCTTGCGCTTGATCGGTGCGGCCTCCAATAGCAATAACCATTGATCTTCGCGGCCGGCGTTACCTCGGCTAGGCGTCATTCCTGCACGCTTAGCGATGCTCGGCTTTCTTTTTCTTCTGCTCGTGATCGTCGTCGCTTCGGCGGCGGCGATCTCTCTAAAGAAATTTTCAGTACCGAAGGGCTCCGAGCGCGGCGGAAGTGCGCGCCCTCCGGTACCGTTACCTTGAAGGCCGCCGCCCAGTAGATCGGCCAATCGGGCGTCTCTGCGAATGGTCCGCTAACGGCCAAAAGCGGTAATTCGCAAACGCCTCGTGGCTTCAGTGCGCTAGCGGACAGACGGCCGCGGCGAGCGCGCCAGAATCGCGTAGATATGAGCGCGCTCAAACGTGAAGGAGCATCCGGTCCGCGCGTGCTGCTGGCGTCAGTGTTCCGCCCGTTCGCGTGCGACGATGAGTTCGGCAGCCGGGCGATCAACCCGCTGGAGCTCTATCACAACCAAGTCACGCGTGCGCAGGGGCCTTTCTCGCTGCGCATGCACCACCGCTCCTGGGGCATCATGATGATCCAGGAAAACATCTCGGCTCCGTCGACGCTGCTCGATTTTCCGACACGCCAGCGGTTCGTCGACGAACTGAGATCCCATCGGTACGACATCGTCGGCCTTTCAGGCATCATCGTGAACGTCGGCAAAGTCCGCGAGATGTGCCGGCTCGCGCGGCAGCACTCGCCGAAGTCGACTGTCGTCGTCGGCGGTCACGTAGCGGCCATCCCGGGGATCGAGCAGATGCTCGACGCCGATCACATCGTCAAGGGCGAAGGCGTCCGCTGGTTCCGCGAGTTCCTCGGCGAGCCGGTCGACGGGCCGATCGCGCATCCCGGGATGCGCTCGTCGTTCGGCTTGCGGCTGATGGGCTTGAGGGCGCCAGCCGGAGGCGGCGATCCGGCGGCGACGATCATCCCCTCGGTCGGCTGTCCGATGGGCTGCAACTTCTGCTCGACCTCGGCGTTCTTCGGCGGCAAGGGCCGCTTCGTCAACTTCTACGACACCGGCAAGCAGTTGTTCGACATCATGTGCAACGTCGAGAAGCGGCTGAACGTGCGCAGTTTCTTCATGATGGACGAGAACTTTCTGCTCTACAAGAAGCGCGCGCTCGAGCTTCTCGAGCAGATGAAGAAGCACGGGAAAGCCTGGTCAATGTATGTTTTCTCGTCGGCAAACGCGGTTCGCAAATACGACATGCGGCAACTCGTGGAGCTGGGCGTGTCGTGGATATGGATGGGCTTCGAGTCGGCCCAGTCCGACTTCAGAAAGCTGAAGAACGCCGACACGGTCGAACTTACCCGCGAGCTGCAGTCGCACGGCATCATCGTCCAGGGTTCGACGATCATCGGCATGGAGCATCACACGCCCGAGACCATCCGCGAGGAGATCGAGCACGCCGTGGCACACCACGCCGACTGCCACCAGTTCATGCTGTACACGCCGCTTCCCGGCACGCCGCTCTACGCCGAGATGGACAAGCAGGGCCGGATATTGAAGGACATCGACCTGGCCGACATTCACGGTCAGTACAAATTCAACTTCGAGCACGCTCACATTGCGCGCGACGATTCCAAGTCCTGGCTCGATTTCGCATTTCAGCGCGACTTTGCCGTCAACGGCCCCAGCCTGTACCGGATCATGCGAACCACCTACGAGGGCTGGAAGCGTTACGGGCGGGACGGCGACGCGCGCGTGCGCGCGCGCTTCAACGCTGAGGCAGCCAGCCTGAGGCGGGGCTATGGCGCGGCGTTGTGGGCGATGCAGCGATATTTGCGGGGCTCGAACCAGCCCGTCAGCGACCGGATTGCAGAGCTTCAGAAACAGATCGAGCGCGAGTTCGGCGTCGCCGCGCGCGTTCTCGATCGCGTGATCGGGCCGCTGCTGCTGTGGTCGGCGCGTCGCGAATGCGTGAACCATCCACACGGGCGCCTGCTCGAACCGCGGACATTTGTCGACCGGAGAAACTGGGCGTAGCTCCGCGGTCGATCCCTACCGCAGGCGTGTTCTCCGCTCAGCAGAGAACACGCCGGTTCGCTCAAGATTGGTTGGCGGTGGACGCAGTCTAGAGCGAAGTCGTCTCCGACACCTGTAACAGGGATCTTTACTGGGATTATTGTTCCGCTGCCATGTCGCATCGGGTCTGAATCGGCTGTACTTCCCTATGAAGATCTACCTTCGGGCGCAGCCACCATATCCCGTTGCCTCGCACTGAAACAGGGAACTAATTTCAACCGTATCAGGGATTCTTCCTATGCGTTTTCGGGGTGAACGCGGGAAAACCTAGCTCGGAAATCAGGCGGGTATGCGAACGACCGAGTTCGCCCAGCGCAGCAGGCCACCCATTGCCTCGTCCTCGTGCCCCATGTACCAATGGTTACCACTGACGACGAGCGAATCGAACGATGGGCATTTCACGGCGCGCTGCTTGAGCATTTTGATCGCACCCTCTACCCCGAGGCTGCCGACCAACTCACCCGTCTTGCAGTAAATCGCGAATATCGGCTTATCGATCTTGGCTAAATCCTGAAAAGCACTGGATGACCCGCGCCCATAAAAATCAAACTGATCGGCCAGCGCACCAGCCTCGAAGCGATCCAGGACTGTCGCCGCGGAAATTCGCTGCTTCAGCAGACCGATAACACAGTCGTCGGGCATGATCGCTTCCGGGCGTCCCGCTTGCACGAGCTCCCGCGCCTTTTGCACAAATCCCGGCACCTTCTCGCGCCCCACGTTATCCATGAACCCGCCGGTCACGTCGGAAGCTGACGCGAGAACGAGCGCGGCGATACGCGGATCACCCGTCTGTGCGTAGTAGTGCGTAACCTTAGACGAGCCGAGCGAATGCCCGAAGAGAATCACCGGGCCCTTGCTGCGCTTCGCCGCGAAATCGACCCAAGCCGCAAGATCGGGTACGCAGTCAGCAAATACTTCAAATGCCGATCCGGTCAGGCGGAATAGTGGCGGCTCGCCTCGCCGCGTTGTTGCGATATTGCCGTGGCCGCTCGAGGTGGTCGAGAGTACGTTGAAACGCTCGATGCCTGGCAGATCCAGCAAGTTGAAGATGAAATTCGTCTCAAAGCTACCGCTCAAGCCATGCGTGTACAAAATGGTAGGTGCGCCGGCGCGGTCTGCCGGAGCATAGAAGCCGGTAAGCTCGTACTTCTGTGCCGTCGTGACACGCACCAGGCTGCCCAGACGTTTTGTCTGCCGCATATTTCTCTCCTGTTATTTGATTCGAAGGGTCCTAGCGCATCATGTTGGGGAGCAACGTCGCGATCCCTGGAAAGGCAATAAGGATCGCGAGCCGCACCAAATCGATCGCGATAAATGGACTCACTCCTCGGTAGATGGTCCAAAGATTCACATCGCGTACGATGCTCTTGATGACGAAGACGTTGAGGCCAACCGGTGGACTGATCATTCCGATCTCCACGGTCACTGTCACGATCACCCCGAACCAAATCGGATCGAAGCCCATCTTTGTGATGATCGGATAGACAATCGGCACCACGAGGATCACGACCGCAAGCGTATCGATGAGGCAGCCAAGGATAAGCAGCACGAGAACGATGAAGAACAATGTTCCGTACGGACCGAGATTTGCTGCGAGCAGGAGGTCCGCCGCGCGCTGCGGCGTCTGTGTGATCGTGAGAAAGTAGCCAAACAATACCGCGCCCACGAGCACCACCAGGATCGAGGTGCCGGTGCGCGCACTCTCTCGCAGGCATTCGGTGAGCGCTGACCATGAAAGCTGCCGACGCACAGTCGCGATGACGATCGCACCCACGGCACCTAGCGCGCCGGCTTCCGTCGGCGTGAAAAGGCCGCCGTAGATGCCGCCAATAACGAACACGAAAAGCGCAAAAACGGGCCCCATGCTCTTCACGCTTTCCAGCCGCTCGCCCGGCGCGGGCCGCTCGCCTGGCGGCACGTCGTCAGGTCGCCACAGCATCCACAGCTTCACGACCGACATGTAAAGCGCGATGGCTACAAGGCCGGGCAGGATGCCGGCGATAAAGAGCAGCCCGATGTTCTGTTGCGTGATCAGGCCGTATACGGCGAGAGCAATGGATGGCGGGATCAGGATGCCAAGCGTGCCGCCTGCGGCCATCACGCCAGTCGCGAGCGTTTCCTTGTAGCCCAGCCGGCGCATTTCAGGCAGCGCGAGCTTGCACATCGTCGCCGCCGTCGCTGCCGAGGACCCGCAGATCGCGGCGAAGCCGCCGCACGCCGCGATCGTGGCGAGGGCGAGGCCGCCGCGAAAATGGCCCAACCAGGCTTGGCCGGCGCGAAATAGCTGGCGGCTCATCCCGGACGCTGTGGCGACCGCACCCATCAAGATAAAGAGCGGAATCAGGCCCAGCGTGTAATTCGTGAGCGATGCGATGAACGAATGGGAAACGAGCCGGAACGCGGGGTCGAACCCACTCATCATGGCGAACCCCGAAGTACCCGCGATTCCCATCGCGAACCCGATCGGGACACGCAACGCGCATAGGCCGAATAGCAGCGCGAAGCCGATCAGGATGACGAGGTTGGCATCAAGCATGAGGAATGCGAGCGTTTCGGCCGTGGATCCGCGCGGTCGAATTATTCACTCAGGTGGAAGGTCCGAAGGCTCGCCTCTATGACCGAGAACCTGAACCGCAAGCACCACTATGGAAGCGAGAGTGCCAACCCACGCTGCGCCATGAAATACCCAGATGGGAAGGCCCAGATCGACAGTCACCAAGCCTGAGCGGAGGCTATCAATTACCTTCGTAGCGAGCGCCCAAGCGACAAACGCCATCGCGAGCAGGCAGATGACGGTGCCGATACGCGCCAACACGGCCTTCGCTAAAGCGGGCGTCCGATCCCACAAGATATCGAGCTGGATATGGTCGCGATGCCAGAACGCCGCGCCTATAGCGAGGCAAGTCACAACACCCAGCGTAAGCCGCGAGATCTCGTACTCGTCGGGGATCGGCAAGGCAAAGCTGTAGCGCGTGAAGGCCGACACGGACGTGAGGAGCGCCATCGCGAGCAGCAGCAGCCCCGCCGCCAGCTCAATTGCATTGACCCAGCGCTTCATTACGCGCGCGCTCCTACTCGCACGCACCGGCCGGCGGCAGGGAAGTTCAATAAGCCGCCTTGTACTTGTCGAGCAACGCCTTAAGCTCGCCGAACGCCTTCGGCCCGTCCACGCCCTTTTGCGCCACCTCCTTTTCCCATTGCAACCGCACTTTCGGCACGATTTCCTTCCACGCCTTCTTGTCGTCCTCGGAGATGCTGTAAACGGTGTGCTTCGGATCCTTCATGAGTGCAGCTCGACCCTCTTGCTCCCATTTGATCCAAGCCGGCGGCAGCTTCTCGGCCCAGTCCGCAGTGCAATGACTGTCGACCGCCTGCTTCTGTTGGGCTGAGAGCTTGGCGTAGGCACCTTTGTTGATCAGCAGCGCCGTCCCAAGGGAATAGAAATTCATGTCGAGATGGTGGTTTACCGCACGATCGATGCCGAGCGCCCTTAGCAGATTCCATGGGAACGACAGCGCGTCGGCGACGCCACGCTCCATGGCCTCAGCTGCTTCGGCTGCCGACAGCTGCACCGTAGTGGCACCAGCCTCGCGGTAAAATCGCGCGGCCGTCGCATTTGGCGAGCGTATCTTGAGGCCCTTCAAATCGGACGGCCGCGCGATCTTCTTGTTCGCATGCATCGTGCCCCCGCCGTCGTAAAACACGACGCACACCTTAACGTCCGGCATCTCGCGCTGCGCATACTTCGCATACCACTCATGCAGTGCACGCGAGCCCTTCGCATTGTCGGACACGAGGAACGGGATTTCCGCTGCGGTGATGATGGGGAAGCGGCC
>DATDCR010000407.1:0-4354 GCA_036524215.1 Burkholderiales bacterium | reverse complement strand
CGCGCCGGCGATGCGCGGCACGATGAGATCGCCGCTCGTCGCCATGCCGTGCACGATGCCCAGGCCGATGGCGTCCTGTGTCTTCCACAGGTCGTGGCCCGCCAGGCCGGGCAGGACGAACGCCGCCGCGAGCAGCGCGAGCGCCCATGGCGACAGGGGGAGCGTTAGCCGGGGCAGCACAGCCCCGGGAGCTACTTCGTCTTCTTGGTGTAGCGGCGCTTGAACTTCTCGACACGGCCGGCCGTGTCGACGATCTTCTGCTTGCCGGTGTAGTACGAGTGGGACTCGGACGACACTTCGACCTTGACGACCGGGTACTCCTTGCCGTCGGTCCACTTCATCGTCTCGCGGCCCTTCGTGTCGATCGCGGAGCGCGTGAGGAAGGAATGGTTGGCGCTGGTGTCGAGGAAGATCACCGGCCGGTATTCGGGGTGTACGCCTGGTTTCATGACTTCGGCCTTCTTGGGAAGGCGCGGATTATAAAGGTTTTTAGCCCCGCCGCATCGGAATTCGGGGACGGAGCCCTAACTCCAGCGACGCGCAGCTTACGGAGTTAGGGCTCCGTCCCCGAATTCCTACCCCCGCCGCATCGAGTCGAAGAATTCCGCGTTCGACTTGGTGGCTTTGAGCTTGTCGATCAGGAATTCGGCCGCCTCGAGCTCGTCCATCGGGAAGAGGAGCTTCCTCAGCACCCAGATCTTCTGCAGCACCGGCGCGTCGATCAGCAGCTCTTCGCGCCGCGTGCCGGAGCGGTTGACGTTGATCGCCGGGTAGATGCGCTTCTCGTGCATGCGGCGGTCGAGGTGCACCTCGAGGTTGCCGGTGCCCTTGAATTCCTCGTAGATCACGTCGTCCATGCGGCTGCCGGTGTCGATCAGCGCCGTGGCGATGATGGTGAGCGAGCCGCCTTCCTCGACGTTCCTCGCCGCGCCGAAGAAGCGCTTGGGCTTCTGCAGCGCATTGGCATCGACGCCGCCGGTGAGCACCTTGCCCGACGCCGGGACGACCGTGTTGTACGCGCGGGCGAGCCGGGTGATGGAATCCAGCAGGATGACGACGTCCTTCTTGTGCTCGACCAGGCGCTTCGCCTTCTCGATCACCATCTCGGCGACCTGCACGTGGCGCGAGGCCGGCTCGTCGAAGGTCGAGGCGACGACTTCGCCGCGCACCGTGCGCGACATCTCGGTCACCTCTTCGGGCCGCTCGTCGATCAGCAGCACGATCAGCGTGACGTCGGGGTGATTGGACACCAGGGCGTGCGCGATGTGCTGCAGCATCACCGTCTTGCCGGCCTTGGGCGGGCTGACGATCAGGCCGCGCTGGCCTTTTCCGATCGGCGCCACGATGTCGAGCACCCGGCCGGTGATGTTCTCCTCGGCCTTGATGTCGCGCTCGAGCTTGAACTGCTCGTCCGGATGCAGCGGCGTCAGGTTCTCGAACAGGATCTTGTTCTTCGCCGCCTCGGGCGCCTGGCCGTTGACCTTGTCGACCTTGACCAGCGCGAAGTAGCGCTCGCCGTCCTTGGGCGTGCGGATCTCGCCTTCGATCGAGTCGCCGGTATGCAGGTTGAAGCGGCGGATCTGCGAGGGCGAGACGTAGATGTCGTCTGTGCTCGCGAGGTACGAGGTCTCGGGCGAGCGCAGGAAGCCGAAGCCGTCGGGCAGCACCTCGAGGGTGCCGTCGCCGAAGATGGCCTCGCCTTTCTTCGCCTGGTTTTTCAGCAGCGCGAAGATCAGGTCCTGCTTGCGCATGCGGCTCGCGTTCTCGATGCCGTTGCCGACGGCCATCTCGACGAGCTGCGTCACATGGTGGGATTTAAGCTCGGAAAGATGCGTCGGGATCGCCTGCGCGCCGGCCGGCGCGGGGGTGGCCGCGACCTCTTCCGGGCGTGGGGATGAACGCGCTGCTTCCGGCTGGGCTGCCTGGGGCCTGCTCATTCTGGGATTTTTGCGCCGGTAGCCTGGAGAATCGGCCCGACGCTCGGTAGTTGCTGCCGCGCCGACATTCGGCGCGGCTCTTAAAACAGGGTAAGGCGTTTAAATATTGCTGTCAAGGAATGCGGTGAGCTGCGACTTCGACAGCGCGCCGACGCGGGTCGCCTCCACGTTTCCGTTCTTGAACAGCATCAGCGTCGGAATGCCGCGGATGCCGAACTTCGCCGGCACGTTCTGGTTCTGGTCGACATTGATCTTCGCGATCTTGAGGCGGCCCTCGTACTCCTTCGCCACCTCGTCGAGGATCGGCGCGATCGACTTGCACGGGCCGCACCACTCCGCCCAGTAGTCGACGAGCACAGGGGTTTCCGACTTGAGCACCTCGGGATCGAAGGTGTCATCGGTCACATGCCGGATTTCGGGACTGCTCATGGTTCTCCGTTGGGGGTATTGCAGGAAGGGCTCTATTATGCGGGACGCCGTCCCGAAGGTGTAAACTATTGATTCATATGACATACGTTGTGACCGAAAGCTGCATCAAGTGCAAATACACCGATTGCGTGGACGTCTGCCCGGTCGATTGCTTCCGCGAGGGGCCGAACATGCTGGTGATCGACCCGGAGGAGTGCATCGACTGCACGCTGTGCGTGGCCGAGTGCCCGGTCGAGGCGATCTTCGCCGAGGACGACGTGCCCGACGCGCAGAAGGAATTCATCGCGCTCAACAAGGAGCTCGCGCAGGTGTGGAAGCCGATCATCGAGAGGAAGCCCGCGCCGGCCGATGCCGACGAGTGGGCGAAGACGAAAGACAAGAAACATTTGTTGGAAAAGTAATTTGCACGCAGCGCAGCATTTTTGCGCGATGCAAAAAATTTGTCGTCGGAATGACCACGCGCGTTTTGAATTGCGAGTTCCGCGGAAAATTTCTTCGCTCGGTAATACTTTTGAAAGCTTGATCGCGTAACCTTTTCCTTCGGAGACAAAGCAGGAGGGACGAATGGAACAAGGACGCCTCGCGTTCACCGCCGTTTACCTGAAATCCAATCACGGGTATGTCGGCTTCATCGAGGAGCTGCCGGGCGTGAACTCGCACGGCAAGACGCTCGACGAAGCGCGCGAGACGCTGCAGAAGCTTGCCGCCGTGGTCTTCGACGAAGAGCGGCGCGAAGCGGAGGAGCTGATTGCCGGCAAGGATGTCGTGCGCGAGTCTTTCTTCGTGCCGATCCCGCGCGTCGCCGCGTAATCGGCAAGGAGGCGGTAGTAAGAGAAGGGCCCGTCGAGGGCCCTTTTCATTTCTAGTGGTCGTAGATCCCGGGGCGCACCTTGCCGCGGAACACGCGGTACGAGTAGAGCGTGTAGCCGGCGATGAAGGGCAGCACGATCAGCGCGCCGATCCCGACGAAGGCGAGCGCGCTGTCGTGCGCGGCGGCCTGCCATATCGTCAGGCGGTCGATCACGACATAGGGAAACAGGCTGTAGGCGAGCCCGGCGAAAGCGAGCACGTAGATCGCCACTGCGCCGGCGAACGGCTTCCAATCGGATCGGCCGAGGCTGCGCCACAGCCACGCGCCGGCCGCGACGGTGAGCAAAGGCAGCAGCATCAGCGCGAGCGTGCGCGGAAAGTCGAACCACTTGTCGCGCACCGTCTCGCTCACGAGCGGCGTGCCGATGCTGACGAGGGCGACGCCGAGCGCGACCCACATCAGGCCCCATTTCGCCCAGCCGATCGATTTACGCTGCAGCGAGGATTCGGTGCGCAGCACGAGCCACGTCGCGCCGAGCAGCACGTAGCCGCCGCACAGGCTCGCGCCCACCGTGACGGCGAAGAGCCAGTACGCGACGCCGGCATCGAAGCCGGTGATGTAGCGGCCGAGCATCAGCCCCTGCGAGAACGCGGCGAGCGTCGAGCCCGCCCAGAAGAGCCAGTTCCACAGCTCGCGATGCCAGCCCTCGGCCTTCACGCGCAGCTCGAAGGCCACCCCGCGCAGCATCAGGCCGACGAGCATCGCCGCCACCGGCAGGTAGAGCGCCCCCAGGATCTCGCCGTGCGCGACGGGGAAGGCGACCAGCAGCAGGCCGATGCCGAGCACGAGCCAGGTCTCGTTCGCGTCCCAGAACGGGCCGATCGAGGCCACCATCAGGTCCTGCTCCTCGCGCGTCGCCGCCGGCATCAGCATGCCGACGCCGAGGTCGTAGCCGTCGAGCAGCACGTAGGCGAGGATGGCGAGGCCCATCAGCGCGGTGAAGACGAGCGGCAGGTCCATCAGCCTTTCAGTCCCATGTGCGTAAGCGTCACCATGTAGGCGAGAAGGAGCGCGCTGTAGGTCACGACGTAAGCCGTGAGGCTCGCGCCGAGCTTGGCGCCGCTCGCGGGGCCGACCGCGTCCGCGGTGCGCAGCAGGTTCGTGACGAGCCAGGGCT